>NZ_JBEYZD010000012.1:0-161405 GCF_040645895.1 Streptomyces olindensis
GCTTCACCGCCGCGGCCGCGATCTCGTCCAGCGTCGCCTGGACCGAGTCCTGCGCCCGGCCTCCATGGCCGGCGGGGATCCCGCGCGTGGTGGGTCGCTTCTGTGTCCGGACCGTCAGGCGGTGCGGACCTTGTACACCGTCACCTGTACCGTCTCGTCGTCCAGGCACTGCCCGGAGGCCAGGTCGAAGCGCTGCTTCAGCAGCGGGGAGGCCACGAACGGGCGGCCCTGGTGGGTGCCGGTCAGGCCGCGGGACAGGACCGCGGCACCGGTGAAGGGGTCGCGGTTGTCGACGGCGAACAGCTCGCCGGAACGGTCGCGGAAGATCGCCGCCTGGCGGCCGTCCGGCAGCAGTGCCGCCACCCCGCGGCCCGGGAGCAGCATGCTCAGGTCGCAGACGGTGAACCAGTCGCCGTCCAGGGCGAGCTGGACCTTCAGGTCGGTCGTCTCAGGTGCCAGGGTCATCGCTGGGCGCTTCCTTCCAGAACGTCGGCGGGTCGCATACCGATGGACAGCAGCGGCAGGTCGGGCTTCATCTGGTCGCGCTCGGGCACGAAGGCGACGACCGGGTCCGGAGTGTCCGGCGCGTTCACGAAGGACACGAACCGGGCGAGCTTCTCGGGGTCGTTGATGGTCTCGGACCACTCGTCGCGGTAGTGCGCGACATGGTCGGCCATCAGCTTCTCCAGCTCGTCGCAGATGCCGAGCGAGTCGTGGACGACGACGTCCCGCACGTGGTCCAGGCCGCCCGGGATCCGCTCCAGCCAGGTCGAGGTGCGCTCCAGGCGGTCGGCCGTACGGATGTAGAACATCAGGAACCGGTCGATCAGGCGCACCAGTTCGGCGTCGGACAGGTCCTGCGCGAGGAGGTCCGCGTGGCGCGGGGTGGCGCCGCCGTTGCCGCCGACGTAGAGGTTCCAGCCGTTGGCGGTGGCGATCACGCCGAAGTCCTTCGACTGGGCCTCGGCGCACTCGCGCTGGCAGCCGGAGACCGCCGACTTCAGCTTGTGCGGGGAGCGCAGGCCCCGGTAGCGCAGCTCCAGGTCGATCGCCATGCGCACCGAGTCCTGGACGCCGTAGCGGCACCAGGTCTGGCCGACGCAGGACTTCACCGTGCGCAGGGCCTTGCCGTAGGCGTGGCCGGACTCGAAGCCGGCGTCCACCAGCCGGGCCCAGATCAGCGGCAGCTGCTCGACGCGCGCGCCGAACATGTCGATCCGCTGACCACCGGTGATCTTCGTGTAGAGGCCGAAGTCGCGGGCGATCTCGCCGATCACGATCAGCTTCTCCGGGGCGATCTCGCCGCCGGGGATGCGGGGGACGACCGAGTACGAGCCGTTCTTCTGCAGGTTGGCCAGGAAGTGGTCGTTGGTGTCCTGCAGCGCGGCCTGCTCGCCGTCCAGGACGTAGCCGCTCGCGCCGATGGTCGGGGCGAGGGAGGCGATGATCGAGCCGACGGCCGGCTTGCAGATCTCGCAGCCGTCGCCGCCCCGGGCCCCCTCGCGGCCGTGGCGGTCCAGCAGCTCCTGGTAGGTGTTGATGCGCAGCGCGAGGACGATCTCGTACAGCTCCTCGCGGGTCTGCGAGAAGCAGCCGCACAGGCCCTTGTCGACCTCGACGCCGGACGCCTCCAGCTCGGCGTTGACGAGCTGGCCGAGGACCTTGACGCAGGAGCCGCAGGTCGTACCGGCCTTGGTGCACTTCTTCACCTCGGGCACGGTGGTGCACTGGTGATCGGTGACCGCGCCGCGGATCGTGCCCTTGGTGACGTTGTTGCAGGAGCAGATGATCGCGTCGTCCGGCAGCGCCGTCGGGCCGAGCTGGGCCGGGGCGCCGGCGCCGGCGGGCAGTACGAGCGACTCGGGCGAGACCGGCGGGACCGAGCCGGTGAACGCCTTCAGCGTGCCGTAGGCCTCCGCGTCGCCGACCAGGATGCCGCCGAGCAGCGTGCCGTCGCGGCCGATGACCAGCTTCTTGTACAGGCCCGCGCGGGAGTCGGAGTAGACGACGTCCAGGCAGTCCTCGGCGGTGCCGTGCGCGTCACCGAAGGACGCGACATCCACGCCGAGCAGCTTCAGCTTGGTGGACAGGTCGGCGCCGGTGAAGGCGGCCTCGTCGGCGGCGATCGTCGCGGCGGCCGTCTCGGCCTGCTCGTAACCGGGCGCGACCAGGCCGTAGACCCGGCCGTCCGCCGCCAGCGCGCACTCGCCGATCGCGAACACGTGCGGGTCGGAGACCGTGCGGCACTGCTCGTCGACGGTGATGCCGCCGCGCTCGCCGACCGTCAGGCCGCAGTCGCGGGCCAGCTGGTCGCGGGGGCGGACACCGGCGGAGAACACCACCATGTCGGTGGCGAGTTCGGAGCCGTCGGACAGCTTCATGCCGGTCACGGCGCCGTCCTCGCCGACGACGATCTCCTGCGTGCCGACGCCGGTGTGGACGCTCAGGCCCATGTCCTCGATGGTGCGCAGCAGGGCGGCGCCACCGCCCTCGTCGACCTGGACGGGCATCAGCCGGGGCGCGAACTCCACGATGTGCGCGTCGACTCCGAGGCCCTTCAGCGCGCCCGCGGCCTCCAGGCCGAGCAGGCCGCCGCCGACGACGGCACCCGTGGTGGCCTTGCTCTTCGCGTACGCCTCGATCGCGAGGAGGTCCTCGATCGTGCGGTAGACGAAGCAGCCCTCGGCGTCCTTGTTCGGCACCGGCGGCACGAACGGGTAGGAGCCGGTGGCCAGGACGAGGACGTCGTAGTCGAAGACCTCACCGGACCTGGCGGTGACCTTGCGGACCTCGCGGTCGACGGTGATCGCCGGGTCGCCGACCCGGAGCTCGATGCCGTGCTCCTCGATGAACGCCATGTCCGTCATGGACAGGTCCTCGGGCGTCTTGCCCGAGAAGTACGAGGTCAGCTGGACCCGGTCGTACGCCGGGCGCGGCTCCTCGCAGAGCACGACCACGCGGTGCGTGGCGGTCAGGCCGCGCTCGGCGAGCGCTTCGAGGAAGCGCTGGCCGACCATGCCATGGCCGACGAGCACGATCGTGGGGTTCGCCCCCGGGGTGGCCGTCATCAGGAGCCTCCATCATTGGTGAGCAGGTGGAGCAGCGGGCCGCCGTCGGAGGGGAGCGGCTCTGCTCCCTCCCAGGCGCGGGCGAGCGCGCCGACGGTGCCGAGTTCGCCGACGAGGACCCCGCCGACCAGGCGGTCGTCGCGGACGACGACCTTGCGGTAGGTACCGCGGGTGGCGTCGGCGAGCTGGACGACGTCGTCGCCCGGCAGCGCCTCGGTCTCGCCGAACGCGGCGAGGTCGAAGGGGCTGTCGTGCCCCGTGAGGGTGAGCCGGGTCAGGGACCGCGTGCCGGTGTACCGGGCGGTCGCGTCACCGGCCAGCAGCTCGGCGAGCGCGTCGGCCTGCTCCAGCGCGGGAGTGGCGAGACCGTAGAGGACGCCGTCGTGCTGGGCGCAGTCGCCGATCGCGTGGATGTACGGGTCGGAGGTGCGCAGTTCGTCGTCGACGACGATCCCCTTGCGGACCTCGAGTCCGGCGGCCTGCGCGAGTCCCACCCGGGGGTGGACACCGCAGGCGACCACGACGAGATCGGCGTCGAGCGCGTACCCGTCGGCCATCTCCACCGAGCGGACGGCACCGCCGACGCAGCGCACGTCCCGCACGCGGCACTCGGTGTGCACCTCCACGCCCAGGTCGGTCAGGTGCCGGTGGACGAGCCCGGAGGCGCCCGGGTCGAGCTGGCGTTCCATCAGCCGCTCGGACTGCTGGGCGAGCACGACCTGGGCGCCGCGCAGGGCGAGCGCCCGGGCCGCGGAGACACCGAGGAGCCCACCGCCGATGACGACGGCCTTCGCGCCCGGCCGGACCGCCTTGGACAGGCCCAGGCAGTCGTCCATGGTGCGGAACGCGTGGACGCCCTCGGGCAGTTCGTGGTCCTCGGTGAACAGCCCGCGCAGCGGCGGCAGGACGGGGTTGGAGCCGGTCGCGAGCACGAGCCGGTCGTATGCGATCACGGAACCGTCCGCGCACGTGACGGTCCGCTCCGCCCGGTCGATGCCGGTGACCCGGCCGCGCCGCAGCTCGGCGGGCGCGGGCAGGGCGATCACCTCGGGGCTGTAACGTCCGGCCAGCACTTCGGCGAGCAGCACCCGGTTGTACGGCCGGTGCTCCTCCTCGCCGATCAGCGACGCGGGCGTGCCGAGCTCACCGAGCCGCCGGGCGAGCCGTACGCCCGCGAGGCCGGTGCCGATCACCACCACACGCTCATTCGAGGTCATGTCCTTGAGCGTGCGGTGCCGGTGTTACCCGGCAGCATCACCTCTGTTTCCCACGCGGAACGCTGCCCTCAGCGGGGGCGAGGGGTGGGTGTGAGGGTTCCTGGTGGGAGGCACCGGCGGGCTGTGAGGAGGCCCCGCACAGGGCTCCGATCATGCCCGGCATATCGCTGACCATGATCGTCCGGCTCTGCCTCGCGGCCCCCGCGACCGGCCCGGCGACCCGTCGCTAGATCCTCTTCGTCCGGGTCGCCTAGTCCGCACCGAGCAGGTTCCACCAGGAGTCGAACCAGGACCGGGTCTCCGCGACCCGGTCCTCGGGCAGCAGGCGCAGCGGGTGGGGATCCGGCCCGGGGACGTGGAAGTAGGACGTGAGGGCGGTCCGGTCGTTGATCAGGTACACCTCCGTGGGGGGCGGGGACGTGGACGTGCGGAGCTCGAACTCCACCGCGCCCCGCTCGCGGTTCGGCGCGTCCTCCAGCAGGCGCCGCAGCTCCTCGACGTCACGGCCGTCCCCGTCGCCGCCCATGCGCAGCACCCGTACGCGGATCGAGGCAGGCGTCACCGCACCCTGGTCGACCCTCGACAGCTGTGGCCTCAGCGCCGCCAGCAGTGCCGTGGCGCCGGCGACGACCGCGTCGATCCTGACGTCGCGGGCCTCGAACGCGTCCCGGAGGGCCTCGCCCAGCCCGGCGTCCCGGGCCTGGCCGGGTTCGTCCGGTACCTCGACGGGACGCGGGCCCGGGACGATGACAGTGGCACCGCTGCCCTGCCGGGACTCCACCAGTCCCATGGCCTCCAGTTCCCGGATGGCTCGCTGCACGGTTCCGCGTGACACACCGAACCGTTCGGCCAGCCGGAATTGCGAGGGGAGCCTGCTCCCCTCCGGGTGGACGCCGGAGAGGATCTCTTCCCGCAGCACGGCGGCCACGGCCAGGTACGCGGGACGCGGCGGGGAGTCGTCGTCCGTGCCGGGAGCCGCCGTGTGGGCGAAGGGGAGGGCGTCGGAGGCGATCGTGCGGGTCCCGGCCCCGGCGGACGCGCGCCGGACCGCCGGGAAGTCGCTGCCCGTGGGGAGCCCGTCCAGGTAGGCGGACACCTCGCGGTGGACGAGTGCCCGCACCGAGGTGATCTCCTGCCGGAGCCGGCTGCCCTGGAGCGTGTCGCGGACTCCCGGGAGGAAACGGAACTCCAGGTGCGCCGGGTCGGCCCGGTGGTACGCCTCCCACGGTTCCAGCAGCCCGCCCAGCGCGACCTCGGCGAGGTGCCCGTGGTCCGAACCGGGGAGCATGGCGCGTCGGACGAGGTTCATCACCGGGAGCGTGAGCGGCACGGCCGACAGGTATCCCGCCAGCTCCCTGGCGGCCGGGGAGGCGCTCTCCTCGAACCAGCGCACGGCACGCAGCGCGGCCTGGTCCGCGTCGTCGGTTCGGGCGGCCCTCGCGTCCCGCGGCCGGAGCCGAGGTTCCTCGCCGGTCTGGCCCGCAGACCGGTCCGCGTCGAGCGGGAGGCACGGCAGGCGGTGCCGGCGCCCGCTGCCGGAGACCAGCGAGGCGAGGACGGACAGGGCCCGTGGAGACATGTCGACCACCGGCAGGGCGACCCTCGGGGCGGCCGGCGCACCCGTGGGCCGCCACGTCCGGCCGGCATGCGGCACGGCCGGGCTCCAGGAGGCGGTGGGGGAGGCCGGACCGGTGGCGCGCAGCAGACAGGGGACCGGCTGGACGGCACACCGGCCCCACAGACGCCGGGGCAGGACGTTCAGCAGCGCCACGGCTCGATGCGCGCACCACTGGCCGACGACCCCGCGCAACTCCGGCCGGAGCCAGGCGTCGGACACCGTGTCGGTGACGAGCAGGACCAGGCCGTGGCCTCGGCCGGCGGTGACCTCCCGGGGGCGGCGGGGCTCACCGCCGGGCCTGGTGGACACGGTGATCCGCGCGCCCGGCCCCCTGCTGCCGGAGACGTTCAGGAACCACATCCGCACCGTGCGGAAGAGGCCGGTCTGTGTGAGGAGCGTGCGCAGTTCGGCGATCACGTCGTGCCACAGCAGCATCGAGCGGTGCGTGTCGACGACCAGGGTCAGATCGAGCCAGTGGTCCCGGGCCGGGCGCAGCACCGGCAGCAGCACGCGGTGGTCGACGCTGGCCGACACCGTCGGCTCCTCGTCCAGCTCCATCCGGTTGCCGGGGACGCGGCGACGGCCCAGGGGGCGGAGCGCACGCATCACGGCGAGCGGATCGTCCAGGGAAGAGGCCCGGCGGACCCGGACCGGCGTGCCGCGCTCCGGCTGCGGACCGGGCGACTGCGGCGCACCGGGCGCGTCGCGCGGGTCAGGAGGCCGGGGGCCGGCTGCGGACCTTCCCGGGCCGGGTCCGGGGGAGGTGAACAGGGCGGCGCCCGTGGGCGGGTCGGCGGGAGGTTCCGGCAGGGACGGCCCGGCGGGGCGGGGCGCCGGGGCACCGTCCGTCCGACCGGTCGCGGAGCTCTCGGGGCGGCCGTGCGCCGGGTCTGTGTCCGGTTGCGCCATGCACCGGGCCAGCCACAGGATGTCGGCGAGTTCCTCGGCGCCCGCCTCCGCTCCCGCGTCCGCGATGGCCCGGCGCAACCGGTCGATCACGGCGTCACTGACGGGGGTTGCCGGTCAGCTGCTGCATCGCGATGTCCAGCAGCCTTCCGGAGTCGGCGGGATCGGACCAGGCTCCGCTCAGGCGCAGTTGGATGGCGTTGAGCAACTGGTCCGTCGCGAGGTCGCCGTCGGCCTGCCGGTCGAGGAACTCCTGGATCAGCTCGCGGCAGGGTTCCTCGGTGGGTGACACGTTGAGCCGTCGGCGGACGATCTCTTCCAGTTTCTCCTTCTCGGGCGGCTCGATGTGCAGCCGGATGCACCGGCGCAGGAACGGCGGCGGGAAGTCGCGTTCGCCGTTGCTGGTCAGGATGACGACCGGGAAGGTCCCGCACTGCACCTGACCGCGCTCCACCCGCACCTGCGGGGCCGGGTCGTCCTGTGTGCCGATGCGTACCCGGGGGTGATGCGCGGCGGCCCGGGCCAGTTCGGGGATCTCGAAGGAGCCCTCCTCGAAGACGGTCAGCAGATCGCCGGGGAGGTCGAGGTCGCCCTTGTCGATCTCGTCGACGAGCAGCACGCGGGGCTGTTCCTGGGGCAGGAGCGCGGTGCCCAGGGGGCCGAGCCGCAGATAGGGGGCGATCGACGCCGCACCGGAGGAGGCCCGCCCGGTCCGCCGGGAACGTGCCGCCCGCAGGCTCGACGGGCCGCGCGGCTCGGCCGCCAGCCGGCGCAGGTTGGCGTCGTGCAGCCGCCCGAGGGCGTCGTACTGGTAGAGGCCGTCCCGTACGGCGGTCCGGCTGCTGACCGGCCAGCGCAGTACGGGCCCCAGGCCGAGGTCGGCGGCGACGCTGTACGCCAGCGTGGACTTGCCGACCCCCGGCTTGCCGGTGACGAGCAGCGGGCGGCGGAGGTACAGGGCGGTGTTGACGACGTCGGTCGCTGAGTCGTCCGGGACGTAGCCGAGTCCGCGCCGCCGGGTCTCCTCCCAGGCGGCCCCGCTCGTGGGCGGCCGGTAGTCGGGGTCCTGGGTGCCGGTGAAGCGGCGCCAGGGCGGCAGGCTGTCGCTCAGCCGCTCCAGCCGTTCCGCGCGCGATCCCGGGCCTTGGTAGATCCACCAGTGCTTCACTGCGCCTCCGTCCTGGGCGATGTCCTGTGCGGCGGGTCCACTTCCAGTCGCTGGAGCAGGGGTCTTCGGTTCGGGTCGTCCCACAGGAGCGCCAGGGGATGACTCCGGCCCTCCTCCGTGGCCGAGGCGCCGGCCTGGATGCGCAGCTTCAGCAGGGTCCTCGGCAGCCTCCGCAGGTCGAGGCTCCGGCCCCCGGGGGATGCCAGTCCGGTGGCCAGGTCGCCGGTGCCGGCAGGGCCTTTCGGCGGTCCGCTCCGGTGCCACAGGGCTATCGGGACGCCCGAGGCGACCACGGCGCCCAGCGCCTCCGGGAGCCGCTCGCGGTCGACCTGCACCAGGACCCCCACCGGGAAATCGGCGAAACGCAGGAACGCGGCCAGGTTGGGAGGCATCCCGTCCTCGGTGATGAGCCAGATCGGGTGGCAGGCGTCGAGCGTGGGCGACTCCCACTGGCCTTCGCCGTGCGCCTCGAACGACCGCCACTTGTCTCGCCACTTGGCTGCGGAATCATCTCTCGCGTCGGGGCAGCGCACGACGACCTCGTACAGCTGGCCCACCTCCTGGGGCAGCCCGCCCTGCCCGAAGGGCATCGACCATGTCTCGAACTCCTCGTCGAGCAGCTCCACCGGGATGTGGAACTCGACCCGCCCCGTGCCCTTGGCGCTGTCCTTCGCGGCGACGGCGCCGATGCGTGCGCCGAGTTGGCTCCGGGCGTCGGACAGCGCGACGGGGTCCGGGGACTCCCACTCGAACGAGAACGTCCTCCGGTAGAGCCAGACGCGTACGAAGTACCGGCCCTTCTCGTCGGCCTCGGCGAGTTGCACGTGTACCTGCGCCGGCTCCGCCGGGCGTTCCGGCGCGGCGGCCACGGGCCGGGCGCCGATCCGCTCCCGGGTGCGGTCGACCCAGTCGTCCAGCCGGGCACCCCACTCACGGTCCTCGGCGTGAGCGGCCAGGTACCGGACGAACGGCAGGGTGAGCGGCTTGCCCGGCCTGCCCTGCCGGTCGTCGAGGTCGCGGACGAACTCCGTCAGGCTCCCGGCGGGCGTGGCCTCCTGCGGGGGAGCGGCGCAGCCGCAGACCTCGAAGGCCCACCGGTAGGCGTCGTGGACACAAGGGGGTGCCTCACGGCCCCGCGTCAGGGCGGCGAGGTCGTTCCAGGCCTTCTGGTCCAGCAGGGGCGCCGTGCCCGAACTGTCGGTCCAGTCGCCGCCGTAGGCCTCGAAGTCGCCCCATCCGCGGATCAGGTAGGACGGTCTCTGCCAGGCTTTCTGCCGGGCGCACAGCACGTCGAAATCCGCCTGGAGCCCGCGCGTCACGTCGGGCAGGGCGCGGACGCCCTGCCCGACCGTCATGCCGTTCAGGGCGTCCAGCAGCTTGTCGGTGAACAGGCCTGCCCGGCGTTCCTCCTCGTTCCTGGCGGCCTCGCCGGGCCGGGCGGCGTAGAGGACGAACTGGCCGCGGCCGTCGGCGCGATCGCCCCCGCCGTAGTCGACGCTCCAGAAGTTGAGGCGGGGCGAGCGACGGCGGTCCACGCGGCAGGCGTCGGTCATGGCGATCTGGTGCCGGAAGCGCCTGCGGTCCACGCCGGTCGATCCCCACCAGCGCAGCGCCGCCTCCAGGTTGAGGTGGACGGTGTGCGGGCCGGTGGCGTCGGCGTACGGCAGCAGGAGGTGCCCGTCGTCGTGGAAGCCGTGTCCCGCCCAGTAGATCCACAGCAGGTCGCCGTCGCGCGAGGGGAGGTCGTGGAACAGGGCCCGCTTGATGTTCTGCTCGGTCGCCGGCTGGTGGCTCGGCAGGCCCCGGCCGCAGGCCAGGTCGGTGTCGGGCAGCGGTGAGAGGAACAGGCGCAGGTTGGCGGGCGGTACCCGGCCGGAGCCGGTGAGCCACGCGGCGAAGCGCTGGGCGTCGCGGGCCGCACCGGGCAGCCGCCAGCCGTCGTCGACCGTGTAGGACTCCACCCCCACCACCAGGGCGTAGGTCCGTTCGGCGGCGACGTCGGGCAGGTCGTCGGCGCGGTGGCTCACTCGGCGGCCCCCGGCTCCGGCCTGCCGGAGGCCGGGAGCGCTTCGGCGATGCGCTCGTACAGCGCCTCGATCTTCCAGTAGGCGCCGTGGGACAGCGGAAACGGCTGACGGCTGGTCACCTCGTGGTCGCTCACCCGCGCGTCGTCGGGGAACACCGGCGCGGCCCGGAACGCGAGCAGGTCCTGCCGGTCGTAGATGTTCAGCCACCGCGGGAAGCCCGGTGGGAGGCCGGCACCGGGCGGCAGTCCGGTGAGGGCGCCGCACTCGTGCAGGAAGGGCGCCTGCGATCCGACCGTGACGAGCAGCCGCACGTCGGACAACGGCGCCTGCCGTATCGCCGCCATCGCGAGCAGGTCCACCAGCGCGATCCCACCGAGGCTGTGGCCGATCAGGACGGCCGGTCCCGTGCCGGACCTGATCACGCCTTCCAGGTGGTCCCGCAGCGGCCCGCCCCGCGCCTGGTAGCGCAGGATGTCGCCGAGCGCGGGTGCCGAACCGTCGGTGAGGGGTGCCCGCCAGTGGTTCAGCGCCGGCTGGGTCAGGATCCGCAGGGCCAGGGTGCCGAGCAGGGCCGTGGCCCGCCCGCCGGGCGCCCGTACGGTTCCGCCCAGGAGTCCGCCGAACAGGTCCGCCAGCCGGTCCCGTTCGGCGCCCGTGCACATGGCCTCGTCCTCCGCGGCGGCGAGCAGACCGGCCGTCACGGCCCGGGCGGCGGCAGCGGCCACCTCACGCGCGTCGACGGGATCCCGGGCGCGGACGCAGGCCTCGGCGAGCTCCGTCGAGCCCGCGACGCGGTGCAGCACCGGGCCGTAGTGTCCGGTGACCCCCAAGGAGTCGAGCAGGACGGGCAGTTCACCCGTCGTCGGGCGATGTGCCGCGAGGTCGGCGAGGCGCCGGGCGACCGTCTCACCGGGGGACCGCACCCCCGGCATGCCGTAGTCCTCGCCGCCGGACGCCGCCGCCAGCACCCGCAGTTCGCACAAGGGGTCGGCCAGCAGCAGCGACCACAGGGCGACCTCCTGCTCCAGCGGCCCGGCCGCCGGGACGTCGTCGAGCACTCCCCGCGTCACCCGCTCGGCGGGGACCGATCTCAGCCCGCCGGTCACCGTCACGCCGAAGTCCCCTCCCCAGTAGCAGGGGACCGGGTCGGCGTCGGGGAGGTGGTCGCGCAGAGAGCGGGCGACCTGGTCGAACGTCGCGTCGAAGCGCTTCTGCCGGACGCCCGTGCCGTGCACGAAAAGGACCCGCAAACCCGTTCCCCCCTCGGTCCCTCCCTCTGCGGGCTACGACCATAGCGCGGCACGGGCAGCCGGAAATCGGTCTTGCGTCAGCCCGTCCTGGACGGCTCCGCGTTCGCCCACGCGTGCTCGTACCACCGCTGGGCGCTGTCCACGACGGCGACGCTCTCGGGGTCGGGGCGCTCGCCGGCCACGGAGTGGTGGTGGAGGGGCGAGCCCAGACCGAGGATGTCGTGGACCTCGATCTCGTCGGAGGAGTCGAGGACCACCCGGCGCCGTATGACCTCGTAGTAGCCCGTGAGGACGTCGGTGGTGTTCAGCAGGTAGAGCTTCTGCAGGGGAGCGACCGGGGTCTCCGCCGTCTCGAACCGCACGTTCGGCACCAGCCCCTCCGTCCGGAGGCCATGGAGGGAGGCCCGGATGGAGGCCGTGGTCCTGGCCGCCACCTGCCGCAGCCGGTCGAGTGCCCTGCGGTCTTCGGGTTCCCCCACGGTCGTGAGCAATCGGAGATCACTGCCGACTCGGGCCAGCAGCAGCCGCACGCTGATCGACTCGGGCCGGATCTTCCCCATCCGGACCCTCTCGGCGGACAGCCGCAGGTGCGGGTCGAGCGTCTCACCTGTCAAGGAGAAGGCGTCGATGGTGACGGCCGGTGACTCGAAGGCTGCCTGGACAAGGTCGCCCAGGGGCGCACCGGTTCGGCTCGGCCGCCGCATGACACGGACTCCGCTGCCCTGCCGAAACTCGACAAGCCCTTGGACGCTCAGCTCCCTCAGCGCACGCTGCACCGTGTCGCGCGACGCCCCGAATTCCTCGGCCAACGCACGTTGGGTCGGAAGCACCGCCCCGGGCGGGAGAGTGCCGTCGGAGATCCGCTCCACCAGGACACGCACGACGCGGTCGACCTCCGGGCTCGCGCCCGCCCGCCCACTTTCCTCGTCCAAGGAGCCCACCTAGCTGTCTCTGGCCAGCGGGGAAAACGGACTATACGCCCGCCGACCTCAGTGCGTCCCCTCCATCAGCAGCTCGATCATCCCCGTCCCGTCCTCGTCCCCGTGCCCCTGTGCCACCCGCCTCTTCATCAGCTCCAGGTACGGCGTCAGCAGCTCGGGGCTCACCTGCTGTTCCTCGGCCGTGCGCAGGAACGTGGGGATGCCCGCCGCCTGCATCGCGAGGTTGGAGACGACGTCCTTGGTGTAGTCGCCGCTCTCCAGCTGGTCGGCGGTCTGGTGGACGGCCGGGGCCATCGCGGTCAGCCAGTCGGCGAGCAGCGGGGCGAAGTCCTTCGGGGCGATGTCCTCCCGGCGGATCAGGGCGAAGGCGTGCAGCATGCCCGCGAACATGCCGTTCATCGCGCTCAGCAGGGCCACGTCGTGCAGCGCGGCGAAGCCGGGGTCGGACCCGACGTAGCGCGTGCCGGCCGGGACGGCGAGGGTGTCGCGGTGCTCCTCGAACGCCTCGGGGGAGCCGCTGTAGAAGACGTAGCCGCCGGAGTCCGGGACCCCGATCATCGGCGGTACGGCCATGATCCCGCCGTCCAGGAAACGCGCCCCGCGCGCTTCGGCCCAGGCGGCGCGGGCCCGGCCCTCGGCAGGGGTGCCGGTGGTGAGGTTCACCAGGTCCCGCCCCGTGAGGTCGGCCCCGTCGAGGGCCTCGTCCACGGAGGCGTCGTCGAGCAGGCAGGCGATCACCAGCCGGTGCGCGGCCACCGCCTCGGCGGCGGTCCGGGCGACGGTGGCGCCGTCGGCGGCGAGGGCCTCGGCGCGGGAGGGGGTGCGGTTCCAGACGGTCACCTCGTGACCGGCGGCGAGCCAGGCGCGGGCGAGGGCCGTGCCCATGGCGCCGGCGCCGAGAAGGGTGAGAGGGGTGCGGGAGGCAACTGCGTTGTCGGTCATGGCGTTTAGGCTCGTCGTAGGGGAACGGCCTGCTCAAGTACGTACTTCGAAGTGGGTGGTTACCCCGGGGGAAGGGTGCAGGCAGCGGCAGGGGAGGTCTGGGGCATGGGGACGAGGGAACGGCGGCCGGGCGGATACGTCTGCGGGATCGACGCGGCCATGGACGTGATCGGCGGCAAGTGGAAGGTGCTCATCCTGTGGGCGCTGCACGAGCGGCCCTGCCGCTTCGGCGAGCTGCGCCGGGAGCTGCCGGGCGTCACCGAGAAGGTGCTCGCCTCGCACCTGCGGGAGATGGAGGCCGACGGCCTGGTGCACCGCGAGGCGTACGACGAGGTGCCGCCGCGCGTGGAGTACTCGCTGACGCCCCGGGGCCACTCGCTGAACGCGGCCCTGGAGCCGCTGGGCGCGTGGGGGAGGGACAACGTCCTGGGCGGGTCACCGGCTGCCGGTCAGGTGCGCGAAGACGACGACGTTCCCCTGGTAACCGGTGCCGCGTGAGTAGCCGCCCCCGCAGGTGATGACGCGCAGCTCGGGGCGGTGGGCGGCGCCGTAGACCTTCTCGTCGGGGAAGTCCTTCGCGGCGTACACCTCGACGGCGTCCACGGTGAACACCGCGACGCTGCCGTCCCGCCGGTCCACCTCGATCGTGCTGCCCTTGGCCAGGGCGCCGAGGGCGTAGAAGACGGCGGGTCCCTCGGCGTTGTCGACGTGGCCGGCGACGATCGCGGTGCCCTTCTCGCCCGGGGTGGTGCCGGCCTCGTACCAGCCGGCGAGGTTCTTGCGCGCGGCCGGCGGCACGTCGAGGCTGCCGGTCCTCGTCAGGCCGAGCCCGGTCAGGGGCGCGTTCACCCGGATCGCCGGGATGCGGATGCGGTCGGGCGGCGAGGGCGGCAGCGCGGCCACGACGGCCTGCTCGCGGGCCCGCCCGTCGTGACCGGTTCGCCCGTCCAGCCCGCCTCGACCGTCGTGGCCTTCCCGCCCTCCCCTCCGATCCAGCCCGTCCTGCCCGTCCTGTCCGGCCCGGGCCTGCGCGGCGGACGGCTGTGGCGGGGCGTGCGTCTCTGCGCCGTTGCGCAGCAGCCACGCCCCGGAGCACAGGGCGAACACCGTGACGGCCGCCATGGCCGCGTTCGCGGGGTTGCGGACGCCGCTGCCGTACCTGGGGAACCTGCGCATACCCACCCTTTCCTGATCTCCGCCCCGTGCCCCCCTCCGGGCCGCGAGGGGCGTCGGACCCGGAGGGGGAGGGGACATGCGGTACCGGCGACGGACAGCGGAGGGTGTCCGTCAGATCCCGTCGCCTCTCGCCCGGCGATGCAGGAGCCAGGTACCGCCCGCGGCGGCGACGGCGAGGGCCGCCACACCGGCCGCGGTCTGCACGGGATCGGGGCCCAGAGCGCCACCGACCCCCGTCTTCACACTCCCCCGGGGATGCACCTGCTCGCGCCCGGATCCCAGCGTGACCACCAGGTCACCGGTCACCCGCCGGCCGCTCCCGGTGCACGTCGCGGTGATCTCGTACGTCCCCGGCTGCGCGCTCGGCGGCACCCGGAACCTGCCGGTCGCGTCCTGCTCGTGCGGCCCCGGCGCCAGGCCGAGGGAACCGGCTCCGACCGCGCTGGCGTCACCCGTCGCCGTGCCGCCGGCGCCGCAGGCCGCCGTGCGCACCGCGACCTGCCCGCCCGGCACCACCGAGGACGGGGACACCTCCAGGTCGCCGGCGGGCGCGCCGTACGCGGGGGTGGCGGCGAGAGCCGCGGCGGCGACGGCGAGCGCGGTAGCGGTCAGCGGCCGGGCGGGACGTCGCATCGGTGCTCCTTCGCGCTGGTCGGTCGTGCACCTGCCCTTCCGAGGTAACGGGCAGCCGGGCGGCCGCGCTTTCTGAGACGTCGTCAGAATTGGGGTGAATGGGTGTCAGGAGCGGCGGGCCCGACGACCCGTCAGGGGCGTTTCGCCAGGTCACGGCCTATGCGGCGGACGGGGCGCGGAAATCTGCGGAAGGAGCGTGTGAACGGGTGACCCCGTTCCGCGCGGCCGGGCTTGACCTGAAGCAAGGTTGAGGTACGAGTCTGTGCGGCATGAACACAGCCGCCACCACCACGCCCGCGCGCCGACAGCCCTCGGCCGACCGCCCCCTCCACGTCACCCTCGTCGTCGGCAGCAACCGCCACGGCCGCTTCGGGCCCGTCGTCGCCGACTGGCTGCTGGACCGTCTCCGAAGCCGGGACGACCTGGTCGCCGAGGTCGTGGACGTCGCCGGGACCGAGCTGCCGATGTCCTTCGAACGGACCCCCGAGGCGACCGCCGCGCTGGCCGGCATCACCCCGAAGCTCGCCCGCGCGGACGCCTTCGTGGTCCTCACCCCCGAGTACAACCACTCCTTCCCGGCGGGCCTGAAGAACCTCGTCGACTGGCACTTCACCGAGTGGCGGGCCAAGCCCGTCGCCCTCGTCTCCTACGGCGGACTGTCCGGCGGCCTGCGCGCCGTGGAGCAGCTCCGGCAGGTCTTCGCGGAACTCCACGCCGTGACGATCCGCGACACCGTCTCCTTCCACAACGCCGGCGCGTCCTTCGACGACCAGGGCACCCTGCGCGACCCGAGCGGCCCGGACGCCGCGGCCAAGACCATGCTGGACCAACTGGTGTGGTGGGGCAGGGCATTGAGCGAGGCCAGGGCGAGGCGCCCGTACGCGGACTGACCCGGCCACGGGAACGCTCGACAGGGGCGCGGTGACAGGGACTGGGACCGGCGCGAAGCGCCGTCACAGGGGCGCGGGGAACTGCGCGAGCAACCACATCGGACCCGCGGCCGTCGTACGACCCGCAGTCCCCGTACGGCCCGCGAAAGGCGCTTCGCGTACAAGCGCCGCCTCCGGCAACGCCGAGTAAGGGGCGCGGGGAACTGCGCGAGCAACCACATCGGACCCGCGGCCACCGTACGACCGCAACCGCCCTACCGCTCGCGCGGAACCCCCCGCCCCCGTGGAACCCCACGCCCCCGTGGAACCCCCTGTCCCCGCGGAGCGCCCCGCCCCCACCACTCCCCACCCTCGATGCGCCGCCCGGCATCCCGCAACCTCGCCGCCACCCCGGCCCCCGCCACATAGACCCACGCCCGGACAGCCACCCCGTCCGCCTCCCGGAGTACCTTCCGCTCCACCCTCACATACAGGCTCCGCGGATCCCCCGGCACGTACTCCTCCAGCCGGTCCAACTCCGCGAGCAGCGCCCCGTACGACTCCGGCCGCGCGGTCACCAGCTCCCCGCTCACCCCGCCGCCACCCGGCTCCTCCACCGCGTACGGATAGCCCGGCCCGTCGTACAGCACCGCGTCCGCGAGCCGCCCCGGCTCCTCGGAGAGGGTGCGGCCGCGCAGGAAGAGGTCGTGGTTGACCTCGCCGGGGCGAAGCGTGCCGTAGACGAAGAAAGGCAGGGTCACAGGAACGATTCTGCACCCTCACACACCTCCACAGCGGGGCTATGGACATGCCAGGGCCCCCCGACTTGACTCGCGGTCAACATCAACGCCGCCCCCGGTCGACCCCACGCGACCGGGTGCGCCCGTATGAGGAGACCGATGAGTCGGATACGTCATGTCCGCGGTTCCCGTCTCGCCACCGCCGGTGCCGCCGTCACCGGCACCGCCGCCCTGCTGGCCGCCGCGCTCTCCCCGACCGCCGGCGCGGCCGAGAGGCCGACCAGGGCCGAAGCGATCGAGGACGCCGAGACGGTCCTCGCCGACCGGGCCGCGGAACTGGGCCTCACCTCCGCGCAGGAGACGAAGGTCCGGGACGTCATCGTCGACCAGGACGGCACCCGGCACGTCCGCTACGACCGCACCTACCGCCGACTCCCCGTCCTCGGCGGCGATTTCGTACTCCACCTGAACCCGGACGGCAGCTACCGCGGCACCGACCGGGCGACGAGGTCCGCGCTCTCCCTCACGGGCGTCACCCCGAAGGTGTCCGCCCCCAGGGCCGCCGACCTCGCGGCGGGCCTGCTGCGCGCCGCGCACCTCGGCGAGACCCTGAAGAAGCTGACCGCCAAGCCGCGCCTGGTCGTCGACGCCCTGCACGGCGCCCCGAAGCTGGCCTGGCAGACCGACGCGGTGGCGCACGACGAACTCGGCAACCCGGTCGGGCGCACGGTCCTGACCGACGCGACGACCGGCGACCGGATCGACGTCTGGGACACCTTGGAGTCGGCGTCGGGCGACGGCGAGTCCCTCTACGGCGGCACGGTCCCGCTGGAGACGACGAAGTCGGGCGCGACGTACCAGCTCAAGGACGCGACGCGTGGCGGCACCTACACCGGAGACGCCGAGAACAAGACGGACCAGTGCCTGCTGACCATCTGTCTGACCCGCGCCCCGGCGACGCTCTTCAAGGACGCCGACAACCACTGGGGCACGGGCGGGTCCACCGACCGTGCCACGGTGGCGGTGGACGCCCAGTACGGCACGGACGTGACCTGGGACTACTACAAGAAGGTCCACGGCCGCAGCGGCATCGCCGGCGACGGCAAGGGCTCGTACAACCGTGTCCACTACGGCAAGGACTACAACAACGCCTTCTGGGACGACACCTGCTTCTGCATGACGTACGGCGACGGCGACGGCGAGAAGCTCGGCCCGCTGGTGTCGCTGGACGTGGCCGGGCACGAGATGTCCCACGGCGTGACGTCCAAGACGGCGGCGCTGACGTACTCGGGCGAGCCCGGCGGGCTGAACGAGGCCACGTCGGACATCTTCGGCACGCTGGTGGAGTTCTACGCGGACAACGCGAAGGACCCGGGTGACTGGCTCATCGGCGAGAAGGTCGTCCGCTCCGGCCTCGGGCGGGAGGCCCTGCGCTTCATGGACAAGCCGTCCAGGGACGGCGAGTCGGCCGACTGCTGGAGCAAGGAGGTGGCCGACCTCGACGTGCACTACTCCTCGGGCGTCGGCAACCACTTCGCGTATCTGCTCGCGGAGGGCAGCGGCAAGAAGACGATCAACGGCGTCGTCCACTCCTCGCCGACCTGCGACGGCTCCACCGTCCAGGGCATCGGCCGGGCCAAGCTCGGCAAGATCTGGTACCGCGCGCTGACGGTCCACATGACGTCCTCGACGGACTACGCGGGAGCCCGCACGGCGACCCTGGACGCGGCGAAGGACCTCTACGGCGCCGACAGCACCGAGCACAAGGCGGTGGCCGCGGCCTGGAACGCGGTCAACGTGCGCTGACCGCTTCCCGCTCGACCGATCCCGCCCCGACCGATCCCGCCCCGACCGATCCCTCCACGGCCGATCCCTCCGCGACCGATCCCTCTCCGGTCGATCCCTCCTCGGCCGCCTCGCGCTCGACCGCTTCCAGCCGCACCGCGCACGCCTTGAACTCCGGCATGCGGGACGTCGGGTCGAGCGCGGGGTTGGTGAGGGAGTTGGCGCGGCCCTCGCCCGGCCAGTGGAACGGCATGAAGACGGTGTCGGGCCGGATGGCGTTCGTGATCCTCGCGGGCGCCACGGCCCGGCCCCGCCGGGACACCACGGCGACCGGGTCGCCCTCGGCCGCGCCGAGCCGGGCCGCCAGCCGCGGGTGGATCTCCACGAACGGCCCGGGCGCGGCGGCGTTCAGCTCCGCCACGCGCCGGGTCTGCGCACCGGACTGGTACTGCGCGACGACCCGCCCGGTGGTGAGCAGCACGGGGTACTCGTCGTCCGGTTCCTCGGCGGTCGCGCGGTGCGAGACGGGCACGAAGTGGGCCCGTCCGTCGGGCGTGGCGAAACGGTCGAGGAAGAGGCGGGGCGTGCCCGGGTGCGCGGTGGGTGTCTCCCGGGCGGGGTCGTCGGGCAGCGGCGTGTCGAGCAGGGCGTCCTCGCCCTCCTCCACCGTCTCCTGCGCGGCCGGGCAGGGCCAGAACACCCCGTTCTCCTCCGCGAGCCTGCCGTACGTGATCCCCGAGTAGTCCGCGGGCCCGCCCGCGCTCGCCCGGCGGAGTTCCTCGAAGACCTCCTCCGGGTCCGTCGGGAAGCCCTTCTCCACGCCCAGGCGGGCGGCCAGCTCGTGCATGACCTCCAGGTCGCTGCGGACGCCCTCGGGCGGGGTGATCGCCCGGCGGCGGAGCAGGACCCTGCCCTCCAGGTTGGTCGTCGTGCCGGTCTCCTCGGCCCACTGGGTGACCGGCAGGACCACGTCCGCGAGCGCCGCCGTCTCGGACAGCACCACGTCGCACACCGCCAGGAAGTCCAGCGACCTGATGCGCTCCTCGACGTGCGCGGCCCGCGGCGCCGACACGACCGGGTTGGACGCCATCAGCAGCAGCGACCTGATGTCCGTGCCCAGCGCGTCCAGCAGCTCGTACGCGCTTCGCCCCGGCCCGGGCAGGCTGTCCGGGTCGACGCCCCACACCTCGGCGACGTGTCGTCGCGCCGCAGGGTCGTTGAGCTTGCGGTAGCCCGGCAACTGGTCGGCCTTCTGGCCGTGTTCACGCCCGCCCTGCCCGTTGCCCTGCCCGGTCAGGCAGCCGTAGCCCGACAGCGGGCGGCCCGCCCGGCCGGTCGCCAGGCACAGGTTGATCCACGCGCCCACCGTGTCCGTGCCCTTGGACTGCTGCTCGGGCCCGCGCGCGGTCAGCACCATCGCCGACTCCGGCTCGCAGAACAGCCTTACGGTCTCGCGCAGTTGGGGAACGGAAACCCCCGTGATCCGCTCCACGTACTCCGGCCAGTGCGCCATCGCGGCGGCCCGGGCGTCCTCCCAGCCGGCCGTGCGCTCGCGGACGTACTCCTCGTCCACCCGCCCCTCGGCGATGACGAGGTGCAGCAGGCCCAGGGCGAGCGCCAGGTCCGTGCCCGGCCGCGGCGCCAGGTGCAGGTCCGCCTGCTCGGCCGTCCTCGTGCGGCGCGGGTCGATGACGATCAGCGTGCCGCCGTTCTCCTTCAGCTCGGTGAAGAAACGCAGCGACGGCGGCATGGTCTCCGCCAGGTTCGAGCCGACGAGGATCACGCAGCCGCTCTTCGGGATGTCCTCCAGCGGGAACGGCAGCCCCCGGTCCAGTCCGAACGCCTTGATGCCGGCGGCGGCGGCCGACGACATGCAGAACCGGCCGTTGTAGTCGATCTGGGACGTGCCGAGCACGACCCGCGCGAACTTGCCGAGCGTGTACGCCTTCTCGTTGGTCAGCCCGCCCCCGCCGAACACGCCGACCGCGTCCGGCCCGTGCTCGGCGCGCGTGCGGCGCAGCCCCGCAGCGATCCGGTCGAGGGCCTCGTCCCAGGAGGCGGGCACCAGCGTGCCGCCCGCGTCGCGCACCAGCGGCGAGGTCAGCCGGACGTTCCGCGCGAGCACCGCCGGCGCCGTACGGCCCTTGCCGCACAGCGCGCCCCGGTTCACGGGGAAGTCCGCGCGCTCGCTCACCTCGACGGTCCCGTCCGGCGTGGGCGTCAGGTTCATCCCGCACTGCAGGGCGCAGTACGGGCAGTGCGTGGGCGTGGCGGTGTTCTGCATGCCGTCCAGCGTGCTTCGGCCGTGTTACGCCCGGGACGGTTCCCTGTTACGCGGCCGGGACGGGGACCTCCCCGCCGCCGGCCCGCCCTCGTGAGGGCACAGGTCCGTCTCCGTGAAGGGCACAGGACCGCCCCTGTGAGGGCACAGGCCTGCCCACCTTCACGTCGCCGCCGACCGGCACCGACGTTGCCTCTGTGACGGAAAACGTCACAGGTGGCTCATTGCGTTCCTTTCTTGGCCGATCCGGCCTAGTTGAGTGTTGAAGCAGCAGGGCTACGCTCTCGCTACGCGCAGCGCTCGCACGACTCCGCACGGCGTTCGACACCCGGGCATGCCCGCCGTTCATCCGGCTGCATCCACGCGCGGCCACGCCGCCTGTGGCAATCCGACCCTCGAAACAGCCAGGAGGCCACCCGACCATGCCTCTGCGCCACCTCACCCCCAAGGACCGGCACCTCTTCCGGCAGTTCGGCCGGGGTCCCGCCGTCCCCGTCCCCGACCCGCTCCTGCACCACGCCATCGCCCGGCGCGCGGCGGCCGCCCCGCACGCCGTGGCCGCCGAACACCAGGGCGCGCACCTGACCTACGGCGAGCTCGACCGGTACGCCGACGCCCTCGCCGCCCGACTGGTCCGCGAGGGCGTACGGCCCGGCGACCACGTCGGCCTCTTCGTCCGCCGCTCGCTGCCGATGCTCGTCGGCCTGCTCGGCATCCTGAAGGCCGGCGCCGCCTACGTCCCGCAGGACGTCGGCCTCGCGCCCCCGGCCCAGCTCACCCACGTCATTCGCACCGCCCGCACCCGCGTCGTCCTCACCACCGCCGAACACGCCCACCGCGTACCGCTGCCGGACGGCCACCTGCTCCTCCCTCTCGACGAACCGCAGCCCCCCGCCCCGGACCCGCGCCCGCGCGTCACCGGCGACCACGGCTGCTACGTCCTGTTCACCTCCGGCACCACCGGCCGCCCCAACGGCGTGCAGGTCACCCACCGCAACGTCGCCAACATCCTGCTCACCGCGCCGGGCGACCTCGGCATCCGCCCCGGCGACCGGGTCGCCCAGCTCCTCAACATCGCCTTCGACATGGCGGCCTGGGAGATCCTCGGCTGCCTCGCCCACGGCGGCACCCTCGTCATCCGCGGCCGCGACATCGCCGCGGCGGCCCGCACGGCGGACGTGCTCGTCGCCACGCCGACCGTGCTGTCCGGCCTCGACCCCGCCGCCTGCCCGCGGGTGCGCACGGTCGCCGTCGCGGGGGAGCCCTGCCCGCGCCCGCTGGCCGACCGGTGGGCCCGGCAGGCCGCCTTCCACAACTGCTGCGGCCCGACGGAGACGACCATCGTCAACACGATGGGACGCCACGACCCGTCCGCCCCGCTGCTCACCATCGGCCGCCCCACCCCCAACAACACCGTCTACGTCCTCGACGCCGACCGCCGCCCCCTCCCCATCGGCGAGGTGGGCGAGATGTGGGCGGGCGGCGACTGCGTCTCCGCGGGTTACCTCGGCGACGACGCCCTCAACGCCGAGCGCTACGCCCCCGACCCGTTCCTCGGCGGCGGCCGCCGCATGTTCCGCACGAGGGACCTCGGCCGCTGGACCCCCGACGGGCAGCTCGAACACCTCGGCCGCACCGACGACCAGGTCAAAGTGCGCGGCTTCCGGGTCGAGCTGGACTCCGTCTCCTCGGTGCTGGAGTCGGCCGCCGGCTGCACCCGCGCGGTCACCCTGCGGCGCGACGCCCGCACCCTGGTGTCCTTCGTCTGCCCGGCGGACGTCGACCCGGACGCGGCCCGGCGCGCCGTGGCGGACGCCCTGCCGTACTACTGCGTGCCGGAGCGGGTCCTGCCGCTGGCCTTCCTGCCGGAGACCGACCGCGGCAAGGTCGACAAGCAGGCGCTGCTGCGGATGCTCGACGAGTCCCTGGCGGTGGCCCGATGACCACGTCCCCGCCCCGGGCCCGCCAGGACACCGGCGGCCTCCCGCCGCTGCTCCCGGCCGCGCGCCGCGCGCTCAAGCACCCCGCCCTGATGCACTACAACCGCCTCGCCGCCCTGGTCCTGCTGGCCAACGCGGCCTTCGCGGTGGCCTGCCGGCCCCTGGCGACGCCCACCCTCGGGCACGCCGCCCTCGCCAACCTCGCCCTGGCCGTCCTGATACGCCAGCAGTACGTCATCAACCTGCTCTTCCGGCTGGCGACCGCGGCCCCGACGACCTGGCCGCTGAAGGTCCGCTGGACGCTCGGCAAGGTCTACCACTTCGGCGGACTGCACGTGGGCGGGGCGCTGGCGGGCACGGCCTGGTTCCTGGCGCTGACGATCAGCACCCCGGACGGCGCCCTCAGGGCCGTCGGCTGGAGCCTGCTGGCGCTCCTCGCGCTCGTCATCGCCACCGCCCTGCCGCCCTTCCGGGCCCGCCACCACGACCGGTTCGAGCGGATCCACCGCTTCGGCGGCTGGGCGGCCCTCACCCTGTTCTGGACGCACACGCTGCTGGCGTCGCCCGGCCCCTGGCAGGTCGGCGTGCTCGCGGTCGTCACCTTCAGCGTCGCCCTGCCCTGGCTGCGGCTGCGCAAGGTCGACGTGCGCCTCGAACGCCCCTCCCCGCACGTGGTGCTGGCCCGCTTCGACCACGGCGAGACCCCCTTCGCCGGCTCGTCCACCGCGATCAGCCGCAGCCCGCTGAAGGAGTGGCACTCGTTCGCCAACGTCCCCGCGCCCGGCGAGTCCGGCTTCCGGCTCACCATCTCCCGGGCGGGCGACTGGACGGGCTCGTTCATCGACGACCTGCCCGAGCGGGTCTGGGTGAAGGGCATCACCACGGCCGGCGTCGCCAACATCGAGGTGCTGTTCCGCAAGGTGGTCTACGTCGCGACCGGCAGCGGCATCGGCCCCTGCCTGCCCCACCTGCTCGCCGCCGAGGTCCCCTCCCGCCTGGTCTGGGCGACCCGCGACCCCCGGGCCACCTACGGCGACGCCCTCGTGGACGAGATCCTCGCCGTCCAGCCGCACGCCCTGGTCTGGGACACCTCCCGGCACGGCAAGCCCGACATGGTGCGCCTCGCCCACGAGGCCTACCGGGACTTCGGCGCCGAGGCGGTCATCTGCATCTCCAACAAGAGACTGACCTGGCAGGTGGTCCACGGCCTGGAGCGGCGGGGGATTCCGGCGTACGGCGCGATCTGGGACTCATGACCGGCGTGAGGAGAAGACAGATGGACAACCTGAAGGTCGAGCGCCACGGCCGTGTCGTGACCGTGCGCCTGCATCGCCCGCACGTCCGCAACGCGCTCGACGGCGAGCTCCTCGCCGAACTCCTGGACACGCTCCGCCCGCTGGACGCGGACCCCGGGACCGGCTGTTTCGTCGTCACCGGCTCGGAGCGGGTCTTCGCGGCGGGCGCCGACATCAAGGAGATGGCCCCCAGGTCGGCCGTGGACATGGCGGCCGAGGACTACTTCGCCGCCTGGGAGGAGTTCGCCGACCTGCGCACCCCGAAGATCGCCGCCGTCAACGGCCCGGCCCTGGGCGGCGGTTGCGAGCTGGCGATGATGTGCGACCTGGTCGTCGCGGGGGAGTCGGCGGTCTTCGGCCAGCCGGAGATCAAGCTGGGCGTGATCCCCGGTATCGGCGGCACCCAGCGGCTGACCCGGCTGGTCGGCCGGGCCAAGGCGATGGACCTGGTCCTCACCGGCCGCACGATGGACGCACGGGAGGCTGGAAGCTGCGGTCTCGTCTCCCGAGTGGTCCCGGACGACCGGGTCCTGCCCGAGGCCCTCGAAGCGGCCGCGACGATCGCCTCGTACGGCCGCATGGCCGTCAGGGCGGCCCGCGAGTGTGTCGACCAGGCCCTCGAAACCGGCCTGCGCGACGGCATCCGCTTCGAACGCCGCGTCTTCCACGCCCTGTTCGCCACCGACGACCAGAAGGAGGGGATGACGGCGTTCCTGGAGAAGCGCCCACCCGTCTTCCGAGGGCGCTGACAGCCGGGGCGGCGGACGCGGAGCGCGCCGGCCGCACTGCCGCCCCCGGCCGTGTTCACGGGCCGTGCCTGATCAGGGCACGCCCCGGATCAGCACTCGTACGCGTAGTACGGCTCGTCGTCCGCGTCCAGGCCGATGCGTCCGACCCCGCCGGGGCCGATCTGGATGCACGACGGGTCCCAGCCGTCGACTTCCACGCTGGCGGAGATGGTGTGCCCGCACACGTTGTGGATGTCCGCCCACCCGGGGCCGTAGGCGCCGAGCTTGGCGCACCCCGGCTCCGGAGCCCGGACCGCCCCGGCCGCCACGGGTGCCGCCGAGGCGGTCCCCATGGCGGCCGGCACGGCCAGCAGCGCGCCCGCGGCGGCCATCACCAGCGCGGAGCGAAGTCGAGTCATCAGGTGTCCTTTCCCCCAGTTCGCGGCGGCGGCCCGATCCGCCGCCGCACGGCGAAGACACTAAGCGTGAGCGAATGAACACGGAGAGCGCCGGGTTGTTTTTCACGCTCCAGGGTGAAATGTTCTCGTCAAACCCGTCGGGGGAGAACGTCCGGATTCATCCGAGAGGCCTTTCGGCCCTGGCCAACGCCTGCTCCACGCCCGGCTCCCGGGGCCCCAGGAACCGCGGATCCGGCCGGAACACCGCGTCCAGAGCGGCCTTCCCGGCGGCGAAGATCTCCCGGGTGCCCCCGTAGTACCAGGTGGCGTCATGCACCGCGTCCACCCCGACCCCGTACGACTCGACCCCCGCCGCCTGACAGAGCGCCACCGCCCGCCGGATGTGGAACCCCTGGCTGATCAGCACGGCCTCGTCCACACCGAAGATCTTCTTCGCCCGCACGCACGAGTCCCAGGTGTCGAACCCGGCGTAGTCGCTGACGATCCGCCCGTCGGGCACCCCGTGCCGCGTCAGGTACCCGCGCATCGCGTCCGGCTCGTCGTAGTCCTCCCGGCTGTTGTCCCCGGTCACGAGCACCACCTCGACCCGCCCCTCGCGGTACAGCTCCGCCGCGGCGTCCAGCCGGTGCGCGAGATACGGCGAGGGCTCCCCGTCCCACAGCCCGGCACCGAACACCACGGCCACATCGGTCCGCGGCACATCGGCCGTCGTCCGCAGCCGGTCGCCCGCCGCCACGTACATCCAGGTCGCCGGGAGCAGCCCGAGCACGCACCCCGCCATCACGGCCTGCACCAGCCGCCGCCGCCCCCGCCGGGTACGCGGCAGCCGCGGTCTGCGAAACGCCGGAAGACGCATCGGACGGTCCCTCCCCAGGTCGGCTCTCGACAGTCAGGGACGCCCTGCCGGGCCGCCCGGTTCATCCGCGGTCACGTGACCAGGTTCACCCCGCTCGTGGAGACCCCAGCTCACGACACCTCACACAGCCCGTGTCCCGCATGGTGAACCGCTGGAAAACACCCGTGACGCCCACGCAACGGGAAGGCAACGTGGCGCCGCGACCATCGACCCATGCCCAGCCAGCTCAGCCTCGTCCCGCCGCCCGCCACGCGCCGCCCGGCCCCGCCCGCCCTCGTCGTCGTGGCCCACGGCAGCCGCGACCCGCGCGCGCTGAGCACGGTCCGCGCACTTCTCGACCGGGTCCGCGCCCTGCGCCCCGACGTGCCGGTGCACCTCGGCCACATCGAACTGAACGCCCCCCTGCTCCCGGACACGCTCGCCGCCCTCGGAGACAGGGAAGCGGTCCTCGTCCCGCTCCTCCTCAGCCGCGGCTACCACGTCAAGCAGGACATCCCCGAGATGGCCGCGGCCTCCCCGGCCCGCACCCACCTGGCGGCCCCCCTGGGCCCGCACCCCCTCCTCGTGGACGCCCTCCAGGCCCGCCTCACCGAGGCCGGCTGGGGCGCGACCCCCCGCCGCACCAGCGCGGTCGTCCTCGCCGCGGCCGGCTCCCGCGACCCGGACGCGAAGACGGACACCGGCCGCACGGCCCACCTCCTCGCCGCCCGCCTCGGCGTCCCGGTCCTCCCGGCCTACGCCTCCGCGGCGACCCCGACGGTCGAACAGGCCGTCCGCACCCTCCTCGCCCGGGGCCGCCGCCACATAGCCCTCGCCTCCTACTTCACGGCCCCCGGCCGCTTCGCCACGGAGTGCGCCCAGTCGGCCCCGTGGATCGCCGCAGCCCCCCTCGGCACGCACCCCGCCATGGCCCACCTCCTCCTCCACCGCTACGACGAGACGCTGGCGGCGGCTTCGCCGGCTGTGCCCGAATTGGCTTCGGCTTAAAACGCGGGTCGGTGCACGTACGCAGGGGCGCGGGGAACTGCGCGACCAGCCACACTCAACCCGCACCCGCCACACACCCGAACCCGGCAAACGCTCAGGCACACAGCACACCCATACCCGTACTGTCGACACATGGCAGGCACCCCGACAAACCCCCCGGCCTACGACCCGACGTCAGTCGACCGCTGGGCCCCGGAACCAGACAAGCGCCCCGGCCGCACCGCCTTCCAACGCGACCGCGCCCGGATCCTGCACAGCGCCGCCCTCAGAAGACTCGCCGGCAAGACCCAGGTGGTCACGCCCGGCACGCTCGGCCCCGCTTGGGACGCCAGCCCCCGCACCCGCCTCACCCACTCCCTCGAATGCGCCCAGGTCGGCCGCGAACTCGGCGCCGCCCTCGGCTGCGACCCGGACCTCGTGGAAGCCGCCTGCCTCTCCCACGACCTCGGCCACCCGCCCTTCGGCCACAACGGCGAACAGGCCCTCAACGAGTTCGCGGCGGACTGCGGCGGCTTCGAGGGCAACGCCCAGTCCCTCCGGCTCCTCACCCGCATCGAGCCCAAACGGTTCACCCCCGAGGGCTCCGTCGGCCTCAACCTCACCCGCGCCGCCCTCGACGCCGCCACCAAGTACCCCTGGCCCCGCGGCGCCCACCCCACCGACCCGGCGTCGCACAAGTTCGGCGTCTACGAGGACGACCGCCCCGTCTTCGACTGGCTCCGCAAGGACGCCCCCGGCACCCGCACCTGCTTCGAGGCGCAGGTCATGGACTGGTCCGACGACGTCGCCTACTCGGTGCACGACGTGGAGGACGGCCTGCACGCCGGCCACATCGACCCGAACTGCCTGCACGCGGAGCCCGAACGCCGGGACGTCTTCCAGGTCGCCCTCGGCCGGTACGTCCCGGCCGACAGCGACCCCGCCGAACTCGCCGAGGCCCTCGACCGGCTCCTCGCCCAGGAGTGGTGGCCGCACGGCTACGACGGCACCGCCGTCGCCCAGGCCCGGCTGAAGGACGCCACCAGCCAGCTCATCGGACGCTTCTGCCTGGCCGCCGAGACCGCGACCCGGGCCGCCTACGGCACCGGCCGGCTCACCCGGTACGCCGCCGAGCTGGTCGTCCCACGCGAGACCCGCATGGAGTGCGCCGTCCTCAAGGCCGTCGCCGACCTCTACGTCATGCAGCGCGCCGAACAGGAGCGCCTGCGCGCCGACCAGCGGATCGTCGTCGCCGAACTGGCCGAGGCGCTCACCGCCCGCGCCCCCGAGGGGCTGGACCCGCAGTTCCGCGCCCTGTTCGACCGGGCGCCGGACGACCGCGCCCGCAAGCGGGTGATCGTCGACCAGATCGCCTCCCTCACGGACACCTCGGCCCGTTCGCTTCACGCCCGTCTGACGGGGCACGCATGAGACTGACGGGAAACCAGGGGCCCCAGCCCGCCCGATGGTGACCCTCCGTGGCCTGATCGGGTCACTCCCTCTTCCCGCATCACGCTCCGTGCGGGACGCTCGCAAGTGGCGACACCCGCTGTTCCCTGGGGAGACACCCCCCAGACCCCCGTAGGAGGCATCAAGTGGTCGACGCGGATCAGACATTCGTCATCGTCGGAGGAGGACTGGCCGGCGCCAAGGCGGCCGAGACGCTCCGCGAGGAGGGCTTCAGCGGCCGCGTGATACTGATCTGCGACGAACGGGACCACCCCTACGAGCGCCCGCCGCTGTCCAAGGGCTACCTCCTCGGCAAGGAGGAACGCGACAGCGTGTTCGTGCACGAGCCCGCCTGGTACGCGGCGCACGACATCGAGCTGCACCTCGGCCAGACCGTCGACGCGATCGACCGCACGGCGAAGACGGTCCGCTTCGGCGACGACGGCACGGTCGTCCACTACGACAAGCTGCTCCTGGCGACCGGCGCCGAGCCCCGCCGCCTCGACATCCCGGGCACGGACCTGGCCGGCGTGCACCACCTGCGCCGCCTCGCCCACGCCGAGCGCCTCAAGCACGTCCTGACCAACCTCGGCCGGGACAACGGCCACCTGGTCATCGCGGGCGCCGGCTGGATCGGCCTGGAGGTGGCGGCGGCGGCCCGCGAGTACGGCGCGGAGGTCACCGTGGTCCACCGCGGGCCGACGCCGCTGCACTCGGTCCTCGGCCCCGAGCTGGGCCAGCTCTTCGCCGAGCTGCACCGCGAGCACGGCGTCCGCTTCCACTTCGGCGCCCGGCTCACCGAGATCGTCGGCCAGGACGGCATGGTCCTCGCGGCCCGCACCGACGACGGCGAGGAGCATCCGGCGCACGACGTCCTCGCCGCGATCGGCGCGGCCCCGCGCACCCACCTCGCGGAGACGGCCGGCCTGGAGGTCGCCGACCGCGCCCACGGCGGCGGCATCGTCGTCGACGAGCGGCTGCGCACCTCCGACCCGGACATCTACGCCACCGGCGACGTCGTCTCCTTCCCGCACACCCTGTTCGACACGCGGCTGCGCGTGGAGCACTGGGCCAACGCGCTCAACGGCGGCCCGGCGGCGGCGCGCTCGATGCTGGGCCACGACGTGACGTACGACCGCGTGCCCTACTTCTTCTCCGACCAGTACGACCTGGGCATGGAGTACTCCGGCTGGGCACCGCCGGGCAGCTACGACCAGGTGGTGATCCGCGGCGACGCGGGCAAGCGCGAGTTCATCGCGTTCTGGCTGAAGGACGGCCGGGTGCTGGCCGGCATGAACGTCAACGTGTGGGACGTCACAGACAAGATCCAGCGCCTGATCCGCGGCAAGGACCGGGTGAACACGGAGAACCTCGCAGACCCTCACATTCCGCTCGAAACACTCGCCCCCTGAGTGTCAGTCCGGCCCCGTGCCGCATTTCCCGGGGGGGGGCAACCCCCGGACCCCCGGCCGGGGGTCGGACGTCTCGCCCCGGACGTGTCAGTCCCGCCCCGTAGAATTCACGCGTGGCAGGACGGATCAACGACGAGGACGTGAAGGCGGTACGGGACGCGGTCCCGATCGACGCCGTGGTGTCCGAGTACCTCCAGCTGCGCAACGCGGGCGGCGGCAACCTCAAGGGTCTCTGCCCGTTCCACGACGAGAAGTCGCCCTCCTTCCAGGTCAGCCCGAGCAAGGGGTTCTTCCACTGCTTCGGCTGCCAGGAGGGCGGCGACACCATCACGTTCGTGATGAAGATCGACCACCTCTCCTTCTCGGAGGCGGTCGAGCGCCTGGCCGGCCAGGCGGGCATCACCCTGCGCTACGAGGAGGGCGGCTACAACCCCTCCCACCAGCGCGGCGAACGCATCCGCCTGGTCGAGGCCCACAAGATCGCCGCCGAGTGGTACGCGGAACAGCTCGCCACCAGCCCCGAGGCCGACACCGGCCGCGTCTTCCTCGCCGAGCGCGGCTTCGACCAGGCCGCCGCCGTCCACTTCGGCGTCGGCTACAGCCCCCAGGGCTGGGACCACCTCACGCGCTATCTGCGCGGCAAGGGCTTCACCGACAAGGAGCTGCTGCTCTCCGGTCTCTCCCAGGAGGGCCGCCGCGGCCCCATCGACCGCTTCCGCGGCCGGCTGATGTGGCCCATCCGCGACATCGGCGGCGACGTCGTCGGCTTCGGCGCCCGCAAGCTCTACGAAGCGGACAACGGCCCCAAATACCTCAACACGCCCGAGACGGCGATCTACAAGAAGTCCCAGGTCCTCTACGGCATCGACCTGGCGAAGAAGGACATCGCCAAGGCGTCCCGCGCGGTCGTCGTCGAGGGCTACACGGACGTCATGGCCTGCCACCTCGCCGGTGTCACGACCGCCATCGCCACCTGCGGCACCGCCTTCGGCGGCGACCACATCAAGATCCTCCGCCGCCTCCTCATGGACAACGGCTCGGCCCGCGTCATCTTCACCTTCGACGGCGACGCCGCAGGCCAGAAGGCCGCCCTGCGGGCCTTCGAGGACGACCAGAAGTTCGCCGCCGAGACGTACATCGCGATCGCCCCCGACGGCATGGACCCCTGCGACCTGCGCCTCGCCAAGGGCGACGAGGCCGTCGCGGACCTGGTCGAACCCCGCACCCCGCTCTTCGAGTTCGCCCTGCGCCAGATCGTCGCCCGCTACGACCTCGACACCCCGGCGGGCCGCGCCGCCGCCCTGGACGAGGCCGCCCCGATCGTCGCCCGCATCAAGAACAGCGGCGCCCAGCACGAGGTCGCCGTCCAGCTCGCCGGCATGCTCGGCATCCTCGACACCCAGTTCGTGGTCAAGCGCGTGGCCCAGCTGGCCCGCTGGGCCCGCGAGCGCGGCGGCAAGGACGGCCCCGGCCCGGACCGGCCCGGCCGGCACCGGCCGTACGACGGGCTGCCCCAGCCGGCCGCCACCCCGCGTGGCCCGGCCCTCAACCTCCGCAACCCCGTCTACGCCACCGAACGCGAACTGCTCAAACTCGCCCTCCAGCGCCCCGAGCTGGTCTCCCCGGCCTTCGACGCGTACGGCGTCGACGAGTTCACGGCCCCGCCCTACGCCGCCGTACGCCAGGCCATCCTGGACGCGGGCGGCGCCGAACAGGGCGTCGCGGACCCCCAGGACTACCTGGTCAGGGTCCGCGAGGCCGCCCCGGACGACGCGGTCCGCGCGATGGTGACGGAGCTGGCCGTCGAGGCGATCATGCTGCACAAGGGCGTGAAGGGCGTCGACGAGACGTATGCCGGAGCCCAGTTGGTGACGGTCCGCCGCCGGGCCGTCGAGCGCCGCATCCGCGACATCACCAGCCGGCTCACCCGCCTCGGCACGAACGGCGACCCGGCCCAGCTGGCCGCCGTCCAGAACGAACTGTGGGTCCTCCAGCAGTACGACCAGACCCTCCGCGAACACGGCGCCGCCGCGCTCTGACGTCACCGCGCGGTCACGGACGGGAAGCAAAAAGTCATCGCACGCCCCTCGTGGCGACGATGTGTCTTACCCCACACTGGGTTGCGGTGCCTGAGTCCTCGGAGCGCGGCCGGTCCGTCACCGACGGGTCCCTGATCCCCGCGGTTCCGCTCATCGCGTACGGGACGGAAAGCGGCGAGGCCGTCGACTCCGCCCCCGAAGTACCGCTGCCGCACTCCATGGCAGCGATCATCCTGGAGGTCGCCCCCGTGCAGACCCAGACCCTCACCCAGACCGGCGTCGGTGCTGCCCTCGGCGCCGACGGCACAGCCCCGGACGCGGAGGCCGACGCCCTGTCCGCGGTCCCGGCGCAGAGCCGCGTCGCGCACCACCCGGAGACGGAAGCGGAGCCGGAGGAGCCGCCCGCCGAGGCCGTCGAGACGGCCGAGGCCCCCGAAGCCGTCGAACCGCCCCCGGCCCGCGCCGACACCGGCAGTGGTCCCTCCTCGGACCTGTTCCGCCAGTACCTGCGGGAGATCGGCCGCATCCCCCTGCTGACCGCGGCCGAGGAGGTCGAACTCGCCCGCCGCGTCGAGGCCGGCCTGTTCGCCGAGGAGAAACTGAGCAACACCCCCGACCTGGACAGCCAGTTGGCGCTGGACCTGGACCGGCTCGTCGTCATGGGCCGGATGGCCAAGCGCCGCCTCATCGAGGCCAACCTGCGCCTGGTCGTCTCCGTCGCCAAGCGCTACGTCGGCCGCGGCCTGACCATGCTCGACCTCGTCCAGGAGGGCAACCTCGGACTCATCCGGGCCGTGGAGAAGTTCGACTACGCCCGCGGCTACAAGTTCTCCACGTACGCGACCTGGTGGATCCGCCAGGCCATGTCCCGCGCCCTGGCCGACCAGGCCCGCACGATCCGGGTGCCCGTCCACGTCGTGGAACTCATCAACCGCGTCGTCCGCGTCCAGCGCCGGATGCTGCAGGAGCGGGGCTACGAGCCGACGGCCGAGGAGGTCGCGGCCCACCTGGACCTGCCGCCCGAGCGGGTCGGCGAGGTGCTGCGCCTCGCCCAGGAGCCGGTGTCGCTGCACGCCCCGGTCGGCGAGGAGGACGACGTCGCCCTCGGCGACCTCATCGAGGACGGCGACGCGACCTCTCCCGTGGAGTCGGCGGCGTTCCTGCTGCTCAGGGAGCACCTGGAGGCGGTGCTGTCGACCCTGGGGGAGCGGGAGCGGAAGGTGGTCCAGCTCCGCTACGGCCTGGCCGACGGCCGGCCGCGCACGCTGGAGGAGATCGGCCGCATCTTCGGCGTGACCAGGGAGCGGATACGGCAGATCGAGTCGAAGACCCTCAACAAGCTGAGGGACCACGCTTTCGCGGACCAGCTGCGGGGTTACCTGGACTGATGCCGTCCGCGGGCCCGGCGGGGGTTGGTCGCCCCCACCGGCCCGCAGCCGCCCCGCGACCCCACTCGGCACCCCCGTGACGCGACTCAGTCCACTTCCGCCACCGCCTGCGCGAACTGTGCCTGGTACAGCCGCGCGTACGCCCCGCCGGCCGCCAGCAGCTCGCTGTGCGTGCCCTGCTCGACGATCGCCCCGTTCTCCATGACCAGGATCGCGTCGGCGTCCCGGATCGTGGAGAGCCGGTGCGCGATGACGAACGAGGTCCGCCCGTGCGCGAGTTTCGCCATGGCCTTCTGGATCAGCACCTCGGTCCGGGTGTCGACGGAACTCGTCGCCTCGTCCAGCACCAGGATCACCGGGTCGGACAGGAACGCCCGCGCGATGGTGATGAGCTGCTTCTCACCCGCGCTGACCCCGCTGCCCTCGTCGTCGATCACCGTGTCGTACCCGTCCGGCAGCGTCCGGATGAACCGGTCCGCGTGCGCCGCCCGGGCCGCCTCCTCGATCTCCCCGCGGGTCACCTTCCGGGACGCCCCGTACGCGATGTTCTCCGCGATCGTGCCGCCGAACAGCCAGGTGTCCTGCAGCACCATGCCGATGCCGGCCCGCAGTTCGTCCCGGGACATCCGCGCGATGTCGACGCCGTCGAGGGTGATGCGCCCGCCGGTGACGTCGTAGAACCGCATGAGCAGGTTCACCAGGGTCGTCTTGCCGGCTCCGGTGGGGCCGACGATGGCGACCGTCTGCCCGGGCTCGACCTTCAGCGACAGGTCCTCGATGAGCGGCTTGTCGGGGTCGTAGCGGAACGACACGTGCTCCAGCGCCACCTGCCCGCGCAGCTCCTCGGGCCGCACGCCCGGCACCGGATCGGCGCTCTGCTCCTCCGCGTCGAGCAGCTCGAAGACCCGCTCGGCGGAGGCGACACCCGACTGCACCAGGTTCGCCATGGACGCGACCTGCGTCAGCGGCATGGAGAACTGCCGCGAGTACTGGATGAACGCCTGCACATCGCCGATGGACAGCGAACCGGAGGCGACCCGCAGCCCGCCGACGACCGCCACCAGCACATAGTTCAGGTTCGACACGAACATCATCAGCGGCTGCATGACCCCGCTGTTGAACTGCGCCCGGAACCCCGCCTCGTACAGCGCCTCGTTCTGCTCGGCGAACTGCCGCGCCGACTCCTCCTGCCGCCCGAACACCTTCACCAGGGTGTGCCCGGTGTACATCTCCTCGATGTGCGCGTTCAGCTTGCCCGTCGTGCGCCACTGCTGCACGAAGTGCGGCTGCGACCGCTTGCCCACGCGCGTGGCGACGACGAACGACAGCGGCACGGTCACCAGCGCGACCAGCGCCAGGATCCACGAGACGTAGAACATCATCGCGAGCACGCCGATGATGGTCAGCACCGAGTTGATGAGCTGCCCCATCGACTGCTGGAGCGTCTGCCCGATGTTGTCGATGTCGTTCGTCGCCCGGGACAGCACCTCACCGCGCTGCCGCTTGTCGAAGTAGGACAGCGGCAGCCGCGACAGCTTCGTCTGCACGTCCTCGCGCATCCGGAACATGGTGCGGTTCACGGCCCGGTTCACCAGCCGCGTCGCCACCGCCATCAGCAGCCCGGCCACCAGGAACACACCCAGCGCGAGCAGCAGCACATGCCCGACGGCGGTGAAGTCGATGCCCTCGCCCGGGGTGAAGTCGGTGCTGCGCAGCATGTCGGCGACCTCACCGTCCCCGCGCTGCCGCATGGACTCCAGGACCTGCTCCTTGCTCGCCCCCTCCGGCATGCCCCGCCCGATGATCCCCGCGAAGACCAGGTCGGTCGCCTTGCCGAGGATCCACGGCCCGACGACGTTGAGACCGACGCTGAACACCACGCACAGCAGCAGCACCCAGATGGTGATCCGCTCCGGCCGGAACTGCGCGACGAGCCGTTTGCCCGACCCCTTGAAGTCCAGCGAGCGCTGGTCGGGGCCGCCCCCGGCCATCATCCGCCCCATGGGCCCCGCCATCAGGCAGCCTCCGCTTCCGTGAGCTGGGAGAGCACGATCTCCCGGTAGGTCTCGTTTTCCGCCATCAGCTCGTGGTGCCGCCCGGTGCCGACGACCCGGCCCTCGTCGAGGACGACGATCCGGTCGGCGTCCCGGATGGTCGCCACCCGCTGGGCGACGATCACCACGGTCGCCTCGGCGGTCTCCTGCGCCAGGGCGGCCCGCAGCGCGGCGTCCGTGGCGTAGTCGAGCGCGGAGAAGGAGTCGTCGAAGAGGTAGATCTCCGGGCGCTGCACCAGCGTCCGGGCGATCGCGAGCCGCTGCCGCTGCCCGCCCGAGACGTTCGTCCCGCCCTGCGCGATCGGCGCGTCCAGCCCGCTCTCCAGCCCCTCCACGAAGTCCTTGGCCTGCGCCACCTCCAGCGCGTGCCACAGCTCCTCGTCGCTGGCGTCGGGATTGCCGTAGCGCAGGTTGGTCGCCACCGTCCCCGCGAAGAGGTACGGCTTCTGCGGCACCAGCCCGACGGTGCGTGCGAGCAGCCGCGGATCGAGGTCCGCGACCTCCACCCCGTCGACGAGGACCTGTCCCTCCGTCGCGTCGAACAGCCTGGGCACCAGCCCGAGCAGGGTCGACTTGCCGCTGCCCGTCGACCCGATCACGGCGGTCGTCTCACCCGGCCGGGCCACCAGGTCCACGGCCCGCAGCACCGGCTCCTCGGCACCCGGATAGCGGAAGCCCGCCCCCCGGATCTCCAGATGCCCGTGCCGGCGCAGCTCCCGCACCGGTGCCGACGGCGGCACGACGCTCGACGAGGTGTCCAGCACCTCCTGGATGCGCTCGGCGCACACCTCCGCGCGCGGCACCATCATGAACATGAAGGTGGCCATCATCACGGACATGACGATCTGCATCAGATAGGCGAGGAACGCGGTCAGGTCACCGATCTGCATCCCGCCGCTGTCGATCCGGTGCGCCCCGAACCACACCACGGCGATCGACGACAGGTTCACCACCGTCATGACGATCGGGAACATCAGCGCGAGCAGGTTGCCGGTGCCCAGCGCGAAGTCGGTGAGGTCGGTGTTGGCCTTCCGGAAGCGCCGCTGCTCGTACTCGTCCCGGACGAAGGCCCGGATGACCCGGTTGCCGGTGATCTGCTCGCGCAGCACCCGGTTCACCGCGTCCAGCCGCTCCTGCATCGACCGGAACAGCGGCCGCAGCCGCCGCACGATCAGCGTCACGCAGATCCCCAGCACCGGCACGACCGCCACCAGCACCCCGGACAGCGGCACGTCCAGTCCGAGCGCCAGCACGATGCCGCCCACGCACATGATCGGCGCCGACACCAGCAGCGTGAACGTCATCAGCGCCAGCATCTGCACCTGCTGGACGTCGTTCGTCGTCCGGGTGATCAGCGACGGCGCCCCGAAGTGACCGACCTCACGCGCGGAGAACGACTGCACCCGGTCGAACACGGCACCGCGCACGTCCCGCCCGAGCGCCGACGCCGTACGGGCGCCGTAGTACACGGCCCCGATGTTGCACACGACCTGCACCAGCGAGATGCCGATCATCAGGCCGCCGTAGCCCATGATGTAGCCGGTGTCGCCGTTGACGACACCCTCGTCGATGATGTCCGCGTTCAGCGTGGGCAGGTAGAGCGTGGCGCAGGTCTGCAGGAACTGCAGCAGCACCAGCAGGGCGATGGGTCTCTTGTAGGGCCGGAGATGGGTTCGCAAGAGTCGTATGAGCACGCTGCTTCTCTCGGAGTGGTCGACGGGGCGGTTGGTTGCCCTTGGCCCCTATCGTCGAACACTCCACCGGCGTTACCTCAACCGAATTAACCCATCAGGCGGTCAGAACGCTCCGGGATGCGTCTGCTCCCGCACCGACACGAACTGCTGCCGCACCGCCTGTCCCACGGCCAGCTCCTCACCGGGCTCCAGCACCTGCGCGACCGCGCCCTGCCACAGCGGCGGCATCCGCGTGTCGAGCGTGCCCTGCGACACCCCGAGCGCCCAGGCCGCCTGCCGGGCGGCGCCGATCGCCGCGTAGTCCGCGGGCTGCGGCACCACGACCTGCGTCCCGAACAGCATGGGCGCCGCGGCCTGCACGGCGGACAGTTCGGCGGCCGGCCCCAGCAGGAACACCCGCCGCACCTCCACACCCCGCCCGCGCAGCACGTCCAGCGCGTCCGCGAGCCCGCAGAGCATGCCCTCGAACGCCGCTCTGGCCAGGTGCTCCGGCTTCATCGACTCCCGCCTGAGCCCCGCCAGGGTCCCGGCGGTGTGCGGCAGGTTCGGCGTCCGCTCGCCCTCCAGATAGGGCAGCAGCACCAGCCCGTGCGCCCCCGGCGTCGACTTCATCGCCAGATCGGACAGGCTCTCCAGATCGGGCATCCCGAGCAGTTCGGCGGCCCCGCGCAGGGTCCGCACGGCGTTCAGCGTGGTGACGACGGGCAGGTGCATGCCCGTCGCGTCGGCGAGCGCGGTGATCATCCCGGAGCCGTCCACCAGCGCCTCGGGGTGCACGGCCATCACGGACCCGGACGCGCCCAGCGACACGACCGCGTCACCGAGGCCGATGCCCAGCCCGAACGCCGCCGCCATGGTCTCGCCGGTCCCGACGGAGATCAGCAGCCCCTCGGGCGTCGTACCGGCGGCGTCCGCCGGGCCGATCACCTCCGGCAGCATCACCTGGTGCCCGAGCGCCAGCTCCACCAGGTCGGGACGGTAGGCGCCGGTCGCCGCCGACCAGTACCCGGTGCCGGACGCCCCGCCCCGGTCGGTGGTCCGCCGCACCGGCCGGCCCAGTAGCTGCCACACCAGCCAGTCGTGCGCCTGCAGCAGGATCGCGGTGCGCTGCGCGTTCTCCGGTTCGTTCCGCGCCAGCCAGCGCAGCTTCGTCACCGGCTGCGCGGCCTGCGGCACACACCCCACGGCCTGCGCCCACGCCTCGCGCCCGCCGAGCGCGTCGACCAGATCGGCCGCCGCGACCTGCGTGCGCTTGTCACCGCCGACCATCGCCGGCCGCACGGTGTTGCCCTGCGCGTCCAGCGGCACGACGGCGTTCTGCTGCGCGGAGACGCCGATCGCCTGCACGCCCTCCAGCAGCCCGCCGCCCGCGGCCTCGCCCAGGGACAGCAGCCAGGCCTGCGGGTCGACGTCGGACGGCCGGCCGCCGCCCTCGGGGCTCTCCACCGGATGCGGCGCATATCCCTGCCTGAGCACGGCTCCGGTGTCCGTGTCACAGACGACGATACGAGTGAAATCGGGTGAACTGTCCAACCCGGCGACTATCCCCATGGCCAAAATTCTGCCGTACCGCTGCGCTGGCTCGGGCCGTGGGCGCCGTGGATCTTGATGCCGGGTTTCGGGTGCGGGCTTCGTCGTGGCTGGTCGCGCGGTTCCCCGCGCCCCTTGCCGGCATGGCCGTACTCGGCGCCTGAGAAGGAACTGTTACGTGTTGCTCGTGCCCCAGTCGTCTTCGCCGCCGTTGTGGGTGGCGCGCTCCTTGAGGTGGCGGACGCGGTCGGCGACCGAGTCCGGGACGCGGTCGCCGACCTTGTCGCTGACCACGTGGTAGGCCTTGCCCGCGATCTCGCGGCCCTGCTGGGCGGCGGACTCGGCGGTGTTGCGGACGGCCGGGTTCTGCGCGAACTGCCGGGCCGACTTCTTCAGCTGCTCGTAGCGCTCGCGCCCGGCCCTCGTGCCCAGCACGTAACCCAGGACGACTCCGGCGACGAACGTGAGCCGGTAACGCATGGCGGCCACCCTTTCCTTGCGTAGGTCTCCGGTACGGCGTCGGCGCCGGGGAGTACCGATTGGCGGAGCACCCCCCTGCTTGCGCTAATGTATGTGTCGCAGCGAGCGCGCGCCCCCTGGCGAATACCCAGGTAGGTACGTTCGATGCAACGAGACCTTCCTCGGTAGCTCAATTGGCAGAGCAGCCGGCTGTTAACCGGCAGGTTACTGGTTCGAGTCCAGTCCGGGGAGCTCGGTCCTCCGTAGCTCAATTGGCAGAGCAGCCGGCTGTTAACCGGCAGGTTACTGGTTCGAGTCCAGTCGGGGGAGCATGGTGAACGAGGACCCCTCAGGGGTCCTTTTTCATGTCCGGTGGAACCGTCCGGGCCGTGGCGGAGTCATCAAGGTCACGAACGCCGTGGCCGAGCCGACCATCCGAAGCAGGAGATCGTATGAGCGGCTATGCTGCGGCAGACGGCGCGCACACGTGTACGCGACACGCCGCTATGGGGCGGTAGCTCAGCCGGTTAGAGCAGCGGACTCATAATCCGTCGGCCGTGGGTTCGAGTCCCACCCGCCCCACTTTTGCCTGGCAGTGCAGGAACGTTTTCACCTGCGGCGCAGGATCGGCCCCCTCCATCTAGAGGGGGACTCTTCGTCTTCGGAGATCGTTAGCTGGCCCGCTGCTGGCCCCAACGGCTGACGATCATGTCGAAAGCCCTATGGCACGCGGCGCCGCCTGGCAGCCTGGCGGGCATCGACTCACCAGGAGACAGCGGCACCCGAAGACCCGACAGGCGGCTATGTCGCCAACCCGCGAGAGACCAAGCTCCTCATGACCCAGGACCTCGAGGACGTGCGGCGGTTCATGGAGGGCGCTGAGATGCTCGGCACGGGTCTACAGGTGCGGCGGGTGGCCATCCCGAAGGGCCACTCTGATCCCTACGTCTTCCAGGAGTGGTGGGAAGTTCGCGTGTTCGATGATCCTCACCTCGGCCGAGAGTACGAACCGAAGCAGACGTGAAGCGGCCCCGGCTGGCGTCGGGGGAGGCGCCAGGCCGGGGCCGCAGGGATCGTCACCGGTGCGTCGGCGCACACCGGTGACGGTGGTTCAGAGGTCCTTCGGTGTCCTATGGGGGTGGCGGCGGATCTTCACGTTGCAGTCGATGACGGTGGTGTGGTCTCGCTGCTGCCTTGCGTCTTCTCGCTGGCGGGCCAGGGCCTGGCACTCGGCGCAGTCGTGCACCGGGTCCGGCTCCGGCGGAAGCGGAAAGCCGACATAGGTGGGTCGGGAAGTCACAGGCGTCCCTTCCGGAGGACCAGTCGGCGCAGGGCGACGGCGATCTCGCACCGGGTGTCCTGCACGACACCGTCCACGACGGTCTGCTCCTCCTTGCTGCACACCTCGCAGTCCCCCAGGCAGTGCATGAACAGCGCCTCGTATGCCGCGCTGGCCACGTGCTTGGGGCAACCACGCGGGTGCCTCTTGTCGCGCTCCCCGAGGGCGACGGCTGTCTCCTCGGTGAGCGGCTCCTCCTCGCTGTCCCAGACGCACGTGAAGCCGCGCGCCTGATCTTCGGTGAGGCCGTCGAGGCTCGGAACCTCCAGTAGCCCAAGCGCCAGCTCTACGGGTGTGAACTCGGTCTGCTTACTGCTCATCGGCTGTCCCTCGTGGCTTGCTCGTCGGTGGGGGCCGTTCCTCGGGGGCTGGGTCATCGGCTCGTCCGTAACTGCGCCCACAGCCCGCACTCGTCGGCGGTGAGTCCGGAGGTGCTGGCAAGGCCGGTGATGATCTGCCAGCCCGGGCCGTGGCTGTAGAGGAGCGGGAGCGGGTCCGGCCCCAGCGCCGTGATGCGGATGCGTTGCCCTGCCGTCGACAGGGTCATCCCCACGGCGGGAGCGCCCGAGCTGAGGATCGCGACGTACAGCTCGTTGGCGACCGCAGGGGCGTCGGGGTGCCTCACGCGGCCGGCCACCCACAGGCGGACGTGGCGCGCCTCGATCGGCTCTGCCTTGAAAGGCTTCTGCCACGAATAACCCGTTTCGGGCATAGCTGTCCCCCGGAAACCATTGTTTTCTGAGTACAGGAACGGCTTATCTGTACTCACAATGTCGCCGGGATTGGCGCTGGTCAAGTAGGACGGGAGAGTATGTGTACTCAGATTGACGTGGACCGTCGAAGTGGGGGTGTCCTGGTGGCACAGCCTGAGTACCTGCGGATCGCCGCCGACCTGCGACGCCGCATCTCCGAAGGGGAATACGGGCCGGGCGACCAGATCCCGACGCTCCCCGAGCTGTGCGTCATGTACGGCGGTGTCTCGCAGACCACCATCCGTAACGCGCTGGCCCTGCTGCGCAACGAGGGCCGGATCGAGACCCGGGCCCGAGCGGGTACGCGTGTCCGCCCGCGTCCACCCGTGCACCGCATGGCGGCCGACCGGTACCGGTCCATTCCGGGGGCCAAGTCGACGCCCTACACGCGGGATCAGGGCATCGGCTGGTCCGAGTACCGGCTGGACAAGCGGTTCGAGCGGGTGGAGGCGGACGCCGAACTGGCCGCGCTGTTCGAGTGCGAGGTGGGCGAGCGGCTGCTCGCGCGGCACTTCGTGTTCTACGACAACGACCAGCCCACGCAGATGTCCACCAGCTACGTGCGGTGGTCCGACGTCGCCGGCACGCCCGTCGCCGATCCCATCAATGAGCCCTGGCCCGGCGGCACCCGGGCGCAGCTGGGCAGCCTCGGCATCCGCGTCACACAGGTCACCGAGAGCTTCACCGCGGCCATGCCGACCGAGCTGGAGGCAGCCACGCTCCGGATCGGCGCCGGCGTGCCCGTGCTCCGATACACGCGCAGGCACATCGCCGACACCGGCCGGGTCGTTGAGGTCGCCCACCCGATCGTCAGGAGGGGCGACACCACCATCGTCGACTTCCGCATCGACCTCGACGACTGACCCCGGGCATGACAGATAGCCCCCTGCGCAGCCCACGTTGCGCCGTAGAGGGCATCGAGTCGTGCCGGGGGTAACTCCAGTCGCTGGAAGGGGCGGTGTATGCTCCGGGTCGGCAAGACGCGCACGCCAACCGCCGACACCAGTGCCCACGCCGCCAGGTGATCGACCGGCCAAGGTCCTCCGGGGCCCGCGACCCCAACGGCGCACCGTGACCGGCGGGAGCGTGGGAGACCGCCAGGAACGAGCCCCGGATGCCGAAGAAGCAGCCGACCGCCGCGCGGAAGGCCCGTCAGCGCCAGGCCGCCACAGGCGAGAAGTACACGACCGCCCTACGAGCCCAGCTTCCCGCGCCTGTCCGTCACCGCGAGTTCAGCGCTCGCGGTGCTGGCTGGGACCCGATCACCCAGCGCGCCGCGCGACGCCTCGCCGAGGTCTGGCCCGAGTGCCCCGCGCCGATGTGGGAGGAGAAGTTCGGCGACCTGTGCTGGAAGTACTGCCCGCTGGACGCGCCGGCCGAGGTACGAAGGGTGCTCGGCGCCGCGATGACGGAGGCATCGACCACGTGTCAGACCTGCCCGTCGCCCGGGCGTAAGCGCGTGGTGTGGACAGGGGGCAGCTACTACGGGTGGGTCCAACCGTGGGTGAAGACCTGCTGCGACGCCTGCTACCGCATTCCGCCGGGACTGTGGGACAACCCACGGTACGGGCTGCTTCGCCGGGCCCACGAGGACCTCGTCGATATGTACGAAGACGCCGACTGAGCGGGTAGGGCGCCTCTCCTGGGGCCTACAGCCCACCCCAGGCACGACGAAACGCCCCCAATCACGGCCGTAATGACCGTGGTTGGGGGCGTTCGTGGTTCAGCGGGCGATGAGCGCGATGGTCGTTCCATCCACCAGGCTGCTCACGTGCTGTGTGCCTGCTGTGTGCGCCTTCGTCATGGCCTGCAGGTTCGCACAGTCGTGGCCGCGCGGCCCCAACGGTCCGAGCCCGTCACGGTGGTTGACCTCGGTCGCCCTGGGCCTGATGAGAGGAGGGAGGGCCTCGCGCGCCTCGCACTCACACAGTGGGTGTGCCCGAAGGTACCCAGCTCGTGTGCGGGCCCATCAGACGTCGTAGCCCTTGGCGGCCGTGGTGGTGCGTTGGCGGCTGGCCATGCGCCGGCACGCCTCACAGCGTCCGCCCTGGGTGAGCGTGGGGCAGCCGGGGGTTGGGCAGACCTGGAGGGCTCGACTCACCTGTCACCTCCGGAAGTTGCCCCGTGTAGACACGTCTGCGGGCAGGATTCATGCCATGCGGATGACTGAGCCGTTCGCCTCCACCGTTGCCGCTGTCGCGCCTGTGATCTGGCTTGTGGGGGCAGTTGAGGTGCACCAGATGCTCAAGTACATGCGGGAGCACACTGAAGCCGGACGGTTGTGGGCTGAACGGCTTGCAGCGGAATCACAGGACGCTGATGACGCGACCGTTGCGGCTCTGGATCTGAAGCCGCCCGAACAGGCGAAGGCGTTGGGGTACCAGGGCTTGTTTGCTGTCTGGTTGACTTTGTCAGTCGTGTTGACCATTTCGACGACCCGTGCACTCAACTGGCTTGCTCAGGAGAAGAGGACTCCGGACCAGGCGCTGGCCGCGTTCTGCTATGACTCCATCCTCTGGGGGATGGTTACAGTGGTCCTTTTCCCAATGGCTGTCGCTGCCATCAGGATGCTGCCGTCCGAATGGCACCAAACCAAATCACTGCGCGTCGTCAAGCGCCGACGAGCGAGAGCCAGGGCCCGCCTCGCTGCTCAGGCGTCGGGCGATGACGACAGTGGGGCGGAGGGGAGGTGACCCAGTGAAGCCCCGGACGGGGTGGGGCAGACCTGCACGGCCTTACGCCGCACCATGGGGTCTGTCGCGGACGATCCGGCAGATCATGTCGAGCATGCTTCCGTCGCCCCCCCACGCCCGTGATGCTGATCTTCTGCCCGGCTGGAGAGTTCGCGGTCGACGGCGGCACTCTTATCGGTGAAGCCGGTGTTCAGCCCGCAGGGCAGACGGCGCACGCGCGGCCGGTGGGCTCGTAGCGGGCCCATCCGTCCTCGGGCGGGAGTTCGCGGAGCTCGGTAACGAGGTGGGAGTGATGAAGCATGTTCACCTCCAGAGTCGATCGGCGCCCAATGGCCTAGGACTGGGCGCCGTCACGGTCCTTGCGGATACCGCTTCCCGTGGTCGCTGTCGGGTGCACTTGGGCGGGAGAGCGGCAGTTCCGTGCGGGACTTCCTGCACGGGAGAGCCCCCGGGTTCAGGTCACCGGGGGCTCAGTCGTGTGTCTGTGGTGGATCAGCAGGACTCGTCGAGCTTGACGGAGTAGATGGCGACGCGGAGGGCGTCCGTGGCGCCGGGCGCCGGGTCTTGGCGGCAGACCTTCCAATTGCTGTTGTCGAGGACCCAGCGGCCCTCGGGCGACGCGTCCTCCTCGTTGACCATGAAGCCCTTGCTGCGCAGCAGACTCTGCGCCTCGCCGTGGTTCATGCCGACGACGTCGGGCACCTCGCTGGTCTCCGGCTCGGCCTCGTCGGCGTTGGCCTCGGTGGCGGGCGTGTCCGTGTCGGTCTCGGTGGTGCTGGTGTCCTGCTTCGTCTGGCCGCTGGTGTCCTCGGCGGTGGTGTCCGGCTTGCTGGAGCTGGTGGCGCTGGTGCTTTCGCAGGCGGTGAGCGTGAGCAGGGCTGCGGCTGCGAGTGTGGCGGCGATGGTTCGGGTGCGCATGGTCCCCCCTGAGCGGTTTGGTGCTGAGGGGCCATCATGCGGCATGTGAGGGTGGCGTGAAGGTGCTGTCACGGTGCTGTGACACGACGAAGCCCCGACCGGGGGACCGAGTCGGGGCTTCGCCGTGTGTCTAGATGAGCCCCGGCCGCTCCGCGACGAGCGGTGGATGCCGGGGCTGATTCCTGGCCGAGCCGAGCGTGGCGACCTCCCTGGCGGCGTACCAGGGCTGGCGCTCGGTGCCCTCCGGAGCGGGCGAGCTGGCCGCGTCGGACCATCTGCCGGACGGCGTCCAGGCCGACGCCGAGGACGCGGGCGGTCTGGTGGGCGGTGAGGCGGCCGGGCCGGATGATGTGCGACTCCTGAAATCGGTACGTCGCTGAGGAGCGGGCGAAGGGCAAGGACGTCGCCGACTGGGTCGACACCGGCAAGGCCTTCACCGACGTGGACGGTGCCTGGCTGCACCCGGAGAAGGTCAGCGATGAGTTCCGTCGGATCTGCCGGCGGGCGGGCTTGCCTCCGATCAACCTCCGGGACATGAGGCATTGCGCCGCCACGCTCATTCACGCCGGCGGTGGTGACCTGCATGCGATCAAGGAGACGCTGCGCCACTCCACCATCAAGCTGGCGTCGGACACGTACACCTCCTTGCTCAAGGAGGTCGACCTGGAGATCGCCGAGAAGGCGGCCGCACTCGTGCCTAGGGCGCGGAAGCCGCGCGACGGCGCTGCTCTCGAAGGGGCGTAGCGGGTATCCTGGGAGCAGACAGCAGGGCCCTCGTCATCGCAGGTGACGGGGGCCTTCTTGCTGGCCCGCTGCTGGCCCGAACGCCCCGGAACAGGTCGACACGGGGCGGCATGAGGCGTCATCAAGAAGGGGCGGCCCTGGGTGTACACCCGGCCGCGACCAGCATCTTTCGGGTCGGCCCGTCACGAGGCGACATGACCCGGAACAGGGCGTATCGAGAGACTCATATCCCGTCGGCCGTGGGTTCGAGTCCCACCCGCCCCACTGCGCAGGTTCATGACCTGCGGAAACGTCTCGTCACGCCTGGTGGGCCGGTGAGCCGGCCCCTTGACTGGCGGTCCAGGACGCCAGGACGCGCAGGGCTTCCTCCGAGGGGGAGCCGGGTTCGGCGGTGTAGACGGTGAGCGTGAGGCCGGGTTCGGCGGCCAGCTCCAGGGCCTCGTAGGCGACGGTCAGTTCGCCGACGGCCGGGTGGTGGAAGCGCTTCGTGCCGGTGCCGTGGTGGCGGACGTTGTGGGCTCCCCAGCGCGTGCGGAATTCGTCGCTGCGGGTGGAGAGTTCCCCGACGAGGTCGTGCAGGTCCTTGTCGTGGGGGTTGCGGCCGGCCTCGGTGCGCAGGATGGCGACGGCGATGTCGGCGGCCTGCTCCCAGTCGGGGTAGAAGCGGCGCGCGGCGGGGTCGAGGAAGTTGAAGCGGGCGAGGTTCGCCTGGTTCCGCGGTGTGGCGTAGAGGTCGCTGTAGAAGGCGCGGGCGAGCTGGTTGGCGGCCAGGACGTCCATGTGGCCGTTGCGCACGAAGGCCGGCCCGGCGGTGATCGCGTCCAGGGTCCACCGCAGGCCGCGGTGCGGGGTCCACTGCCGGGTGGAGCGGCGCCGGGGGCGCGTGAGGGCGTCGGAGCCGTCGGCGGCCTGCGCCAGGTGGAGGAGGTGGGCGCGCTCCGCCTCGTCGAGCTGGAGGGCGCGGGCGACCGATTCGAGGACGGCGGGGGAGACGCCGGCGAGGTTGCCGCGCTCCAGCTTCGCGTAGTACTCGACGCTCATGTCGGCCAGGGCCGCGACCTCGCTCCTGCGCAGGCCGGGGACGCGCCTGCGGCTCCCGGCGGGCAGGCCGGCCCGCTCGGGGGTGATCTTCGCCCGCCGCGAGGTGAGGAACTCGCGGACCTCTTCACGGTTGTCCACACCACGACGGTACGGCGTGCGCGACGCGGGAGGGGTGTACTGCCGGTACACCCCTCGACGGTGACTGGTTGCGCGCGGGGCGAGGGCGTTGCCTGGGGCGTGGTGCTTCCCGCCCGGCCGTGCTCGCGCGGCGGGTGGAGCCCGTGACGTCCACGACGAAGGAAAGACCTTGCAGATCACCCGCAGCTCCATCGACACCGCCAAGGGACCGGCCGACTGGTTCACCGGCGCCGTCTACATCGACGCCGTCGCCGCGGCTCCCGCACCCTCCCGGGTCAGCGCGGCCCTGGTGCACTTCATGCCCGGTGCGCGCACCCACTGGCACCGCCACCCGCTGGGCCAGACCGTCTTCGTCACCGAAGGGGTCGGGCTGTGCCAGCGCCGCGGCGGGCCGGTAGAGGTCATCCGGCCCGGCGACCGCGTGCTGTTCGAGGCCGACGAGGAGCACTGGCACGGCGCCGCGCCGAACCGGCTGATGGTCCACCTGGCCATCAACGAGGGCGACGCCGACCACGACGTCGTGCACTGGCTGACCCCCGTCACCGACGAGGAGTACGCCGCGGCACCGGCCACCGACTGACCGACCGCTCCGGCGACGCGCTCGCACCGCACCCTCCAGGAGGCACGGATGAACCCCATCTACGACTTCGCCGGGCAGGTCGCCTTCGTCACCGGCGCCGGCTCCGGCATGGGCCTCGCCACGGCCCGGGCCTTCGCCCGGTCCGGCGCCGCCGTCGCCCTGACCGACGTCGACGAGACCGCGCTGAACACGGCCGCGGAGCATCTCGCCGCCGGCGGCCACCGGGTCCTCGCCCTGACCTGCGACGTCAGCGACGAGGAGCAGGTCGCCGCCGCCGTCGACCGGACGGTGGAGACCTTCGGCCGCCTCGACATGGCCTACAACAACGCCGGCATCCAGATTCCGCCCGTCGACGCCGCGGAGGAGGGCGCCGAGCAGTTCGACCGCGTCCACGGCGTCAACCTGCGCGGCGTCTGGGCCTGCATGAAGCACGAACTGCGGCACATGCGCGCCCGGGGCAGCGGCGCGATCGTCAACTGCTCGTCCCTCGGCGGGCTCGTCGGCCTCCCCGGCCGCGCCTCCTACCACGCCACCAAGCACGGTGTGATCGGCCTGACCGGCAGTGCCGCCCTCGAGTACGCCCCGCGCGGCATCCGGATCAACGCCGTCTGCCCCGGCACCATCGACACGCCCATGGTCAGCGCCATGATCGCCAAGGGGGAACTCGACCGGGCCGAGGTCGAAGCCAATCAGCCCATCAACCGCCTGGGCACCGCGGAGGAGATCGCCCAGGCCGTCCTGTGGCTGTGCAGCCCCGGGGCCGCCTTCGTCGTCGGCGTCGCGCTCCCTGTCGACGGCGGCTACGTCGCCCAGTGAGCGGTTCGCTCAGACGTCCTCGAAAACGGGGAAGCGAGCCGGCTGGGCGATGCCCGCCTGCTTCAGGCCCTCGACCGTGGACTCCAGGCTGCTCAGACGCGACTCCAGCGCCGGCCGGGAGACGCGGTGGTGGTGGTCCTCCGGGCCGCTCCACGGCGGGTCGAAGCTCCACGGGACCGGGCCCGTCAGCTCGTTGGCGGCCATCCAGTCGTCGATCCGGGCGTCCACCCAGCCGTGCAGCTTCCAGAAGACCGGGTTCACATGCGCGGAGTAGGTGTCGGCGAGCCAGTCGTACTCGGAGTCGTCCCAGCGGGGGTCGACGCTGAAGACGTCCCCGCCGGGCCGGTAGTCGGGCATTTCGGCGGCCCAGCGCAGATGCATCCGGTTGTGGATGCCGAACTCGATCCTGGCGCCGAGGCGGCGGAGGGTCATCTGGCGCAGCGCGGCCGGGTCCGTGAACTCCGCTTCCCAGGCGCGGATCTGATCGAACGAAGCCTGGGTCTTGGCACTCCGGATGGCGTCGGAGGTCGCGGGGTCGTCCGGGATGTCGAAGGCGGGCGGGATCGGGTACGCGGTGTCATCGGGAGCGGGGACCGTCGGCCATCCCTCCACCCGGGGATGCTGCGGGTCGCCCACCTCGGCGAGGATCTCGTCGACCGAGGCGATCATCTCGCGGTGCATGTACAGGAAGTCCTCGCCCGAGCCGTTGTCGCGTTCCACGGACCGGACGCCGGTGACGGGGTGCGGCGCCGTCAGGGAGGGGCGCGGCGGATCCCAGCCGTGGTCGCGGAAGACCGCCTTCTCCTGCGGTGTGAGGACGGCCCAGGAGTCGCGTGCGGTGTGCCACAGCATGTGGTGCAGGCGCATGGCCCGCGCGGCCATGGCGTCGATCACGGGCTTGGGGAAGGCGTTCATGTCACTCCACCGTTCTACTCCGGCCTGTTTCCACTGTGACGTAGAACACTTATTGGTGCATCTGGGTGCAGAACAGAGGTGGGCGGAGCGGTGCCGTGGCGGCGTTGGCGGTGGGTGTACGCGGTGACCGCCTGCCACAGGTCGCGGCGGTCGGTGTCGGGCCAGAGGCCCGGGGTGAAGTGCAGCTCGGCGTAGGCCGTGTGCCAGGGCAGGAAGTTGGAGGTGCGCCGCTCGTTGCCGGTGCGCCAGAGCAGGTCCACGTCCGGCAGGTCCGGGTGGGGCAGGTGGCGGGCGAAGTCGTCCTCGGTGATCAGGTCGGGATCGAGGTCGCCTGTGCGGGTCCGGCGGGCCAGGGCGGCGGCGGTGCGGGTGAGTTCGTCCCTGCCGCCGTAGTCGATGCACATCGTCAGGGTCAGGCCGGTGCGGGTGCGGCTGGTGCGCTCCCTCAGGTGGAGGAGGTCGACCAGGTCGGGGGGCAGGCGGCCGGAGCGGCCGTGCCAGCGCAGGCGGACGTCGAGATCGCGGAAGGGGTCGTCGTCCAGTTCCCGGCGCAGGACGTCGAGGAGCGCGTCGACCTCCTCGGTGTCGCGGCTCCAGTTCTCGGTGGAGAAGGTGTAGAGGGTCAGGTGCCGCAGACCGAGCTCCAGGGCGCCGTGGACCACCTCGCGGGCCGCGGTGGCGCCGGCGCGGTGGCCCTCGTGCCGGGGCAGGCCCCGCTGCTGGGCCCAGCGGCCGTTGCCGTCCATGATCACGGCGACGTGGTGGGGGAGGTGGCCGGGCGGGATCCGCGGGGGGCGTTGGCCGCTGGGGTGCGGCGGCGGGAGGCGGAGGCCGGCAGTGGGTGCGGGACGGGCGGCCGCGGGAGGCCGGTGCGGGCCGGGCCGCTGCGGTGGCGGCACCGTGAGCGGGGTCAGGCTCCAGGCCAGTGCGGCGCGGGCCCGGGCCGGGGCGAGGATGCGGGCCCGGGTGCGGAGCGGGGGCCGGGGCCGGGCGCGCAGGAGGGCGGGACCCGCGGAGGCGATGGCGTCGAGCTGGGCGCGCAGCAGGGCGGCCATCGTCCGCAGGACGGTGGCGGGGCCCGGGTGCATGCCCCGGACGAGGGAGTCCTGCGTCACCCACCGGCGGGCCAGGCCGGTCAGGTCCGTGACCAGGGCGGCCACCGCGGGGCTCCAGCGGCGGCGCACCAGGTCGTCCGCCGACCCGGGGTGCCGGTCGAGTGCCTCGCCGGGCAGCAGGAGGTCGCCCTGGGCGAGGTCGGCGGACAGGTCGCCGAGGATGTCGGTGAGCCGGACGCCGTCCAGGAACTCCTCGTAGCTCTCCCGCGTGTCCAGGCGCAGCGCCACGGGAACGCCGGAGTGGTCGAAGACGGCGCGGACCTGGCCGAACCAGGGCAGCAGGTTGTCCCGGCCCCAGGTGCGCCACGCGGTCCAGTCGTCGAAGCGCCGGCCGCGGGTGTCGTCCCGGACCTGGGTCATGGCCTCGTGCAGTTCGGACAGGTCCAGGCGCCAGCGGGTCGCCGTGTCCACCAGGGCGCGGCGGATCGGGTCGGGGCTCGTGCCGGTGGGCAGTTCGCGGTGCAGGGCGGTGATCCAGGCCTCGACCCGGGCGGCCCGCTCGGCGGCGGGCGCGGTGCGGTCGTCGCCCAGGTCGTCGAGGGCGTTGGCCGCCGCCCACAGGGCGTGCAGCGCCGGGCGCAGGGGCGGGGGCACCAGCTGGATCAGCGCGTACTCCGCCGGGTCCTCGGCCCTGGTCCGGCGCCGGCACAGCCGGTAGGCCGCCCGCAGTGCCGGGTCGCCGCCGGTCACCGGCGGTGCGGGGGGCTCGCGTCGGTCTGCCGGTGCAGCGGTCGCGGGAGGCACATCGCTCACACCGAGGACGGTACGTCCTGGGCGTGCGGCGGCGTGCCTGTTCACGACGCCGTGTCGTCGTCCTCCGTGTCGCTCTCGTCCCGGTCGCCTTCCGCCTGGGACGGGGTCGGCTGAGGAGTGGTGTCCTGCTCGTCGTCGCGGTCGCCCTCGGCCTGCGACGGGGTGTGCTCGCTCATGGCGGTGCCTCCTGAGGTCGCTGTCGACGGCTGAGTACCCCCCTGGGCCGTGCGGCACCACGGCGGCACCCAAGGGCCGGCCGGAGGGGCTTCACCGGCGAGGGCCGTTCGCCGAGCCCTGGTCGGGCGGGGTCCGGCGGGCTCGGTGAACGGCTCTGCGCTAGCCCGGGTGCGGGCGGCGTCGCGCGAGGGCCCTCTGCAGGGCCGTGCGGAGTTCGGGGGGCGGCGCCGGGCCGTCGGACTCCGCGCTGGCCGTGACCACGGCGGCGACCTCGCGGAGCTTGGTGTTGGAGAGCTGGGAGGTCTCCCGGAGGATGTGCCAGGCCTCGTCGGACGTGCAGCCGTGGGTGGCCATCAGGATGCCCCGGGCCTGGTCGATGACCGGGCGGGAGACGATGGCCTGCCGGAGCTGCTCGACCTCCTCCTGGAGGATGTGCAGGCGCTCCGCGCGTTCCATGGCGACCGCCGAGGAGGCGGGAGCCGGCGGCGGCACGGTGCCGGGGGCGGTGCTGTCCGGACCGGTGATGCCCAGGCCGGGCAGGGGGTCGGTGGTGCCCAGGCCGGACAGGGGGTCGGTGGCGTCCAGCCCCGCCAGCTCCAGGATCCGGCGCGGCTGGCCGTTCCAGTTCGTGGCCGTGACCGTCAGCGACCGCTGCCGGGCGTAGTCCCCGAGCACGTCCAGGAACTGGAGTCCGGCCGTGTCCATGAAGTGGACGCCGCCCATGTCCAGGTCGATCCGGGTGACGGTGGGCGGCAGGTCGGAGAGGGTTCTGGCCAGGATGTCCGCGCAGCCGTGGACGAGCTCACCACGCGGGGTGAGCTCGGCGCGGTCCGCGTCGACGCGGCCACAGATGACCAGGGTGTTCAGCCCTCCTGTGAGATGTGGTGATGCCGCTGACGTCATGTCACCGCCTTGTCGGTCCTCGTCGGTCGTCGTTCGTCTGGCCGGACTGCACGACGTCTCGCGCCCCCGTGGACGTCGGTGTGAGGTGCGCCTGCCCGCCGTACGGCGTACTACACACGGATCGGGGGAATGAGCTTGTCCCGGACGGGTACGAGCGCTGTGGTCCAGGAGCGTGGGGAGAGGGCGTGAACACTCAGTATCCGGTGCCGGCCACCGGGCCCTGCGGGCCCGCGCCGGGCCTGGCCGTGTTCCCGCTGGCCGGGCGGCGGGGCGTCCGGGCCGCGGGGGAGGTGGGCCTGACGACACGTGCGATCTGGGAAGGTGTACTGGAGCAGGCCGTTCGTGAAGGTGAGGACGTGTACTACCTGGAGCTGTCCGATGTGACGTTCGTCGACGTCGCGGGCGCCGGTGCGCTCGCGGCCGCCGCCGGGCAGCTGAGCGACGGCCGCCGGTTCGTGGTGCGCCGTCCCCCGGCCGCCCTGCGGCGGACGCTCGACCTGCTGTGGCCCGACCAGACCGGGATCGAGGTCGCGCCGTCATGACCGCTGCCGTGACCGAGCCCTTCGGGCCCCTGGAGCCGTTCGTCCACCCCGCGCTCTTCTACCGCGACGAGCAGGAGTACCTCGCCGTCACGGTGCCCTTCGTACGCGACGGCCTGGAGGCCGGCGAGCCGGTGGCGGTCGCGGTCCCCGGCAAGAACCTCGCCCTCATCCGGGACGCCCTGGGCGACGCCGCCGGGGCCGTGCGGCTGCTGGACATGCGGGAGGCCGGCCGCAACCCGGGGCGGATCATCCCCGGCGTGCTGCGCGCCTTCGCCGACGCCCAGCCGGCCGGCCGCCGGGTGCGGATCATCGGCGAGCCCATCTGGGCGGGACGCTCCGACACGGAGTACCCGGCGTGCGTCCAGCACGAGGCGCTCATCAACGCGGCCTTCCGGGGCCGTACGGCCACCATCCTGTGCCCGTACGACACCGAGGGGCTTCCCGATCACGTCCTCGCCGACGCGTACGCCACCCACCCCACCGTCATCCCCTCCGGCTCCCGGACGGCGCAGGACAGCGACGCGTACGCCCCCGGAGCCGTCGTCGACCGCTACAACGAGCCGCTGGCACCCGTGCCCGACGCGCTGACGTTCGCCTTCGACTCCGACTCCCTCTCCCATTCCCGGCACGTGGCCGTCGGGGAGGCCGCGCGGCTGGGGCTCGCCGGCGTCAAGCTGGACGACCTGGCCCTCGCCGCGGCCGAGCTCACCACGAACAGCGTGGTGCACGGCGGCGGTTCGGGCGTGCTGCGGGTGTGGGCCGAGGACGGGTACGTGGTGTGCGAGGTGCGCGACGAGGGACGGCTCGCGGACGTCCTCGCCGGGCGCAAGCCCGTACCGCGCGACCAGCGCGGCGGACGCGGGCTGCTGCTGGTCAACCTGATCGCCGACCTGGTGCGGGTGCACCGGGGCGACACCGGGACGACCGTGCGCTGCTGGTTCGCCCGCTGAGGCCGGGCCCCGCTCCGGTCAGCTGCCGAGCGGGTTCAGCGCCAGGGGTTCGATCCGGCCCTCCAGCATCGCGCCGAGCCCCTGCACGGCGCACACGTCCGGGCGCTCCGCGATGTGCACCGGCATGTTGGTCGCCTGCCGCAGCATCTGGTCCAGGCCCGGCAGCAGCGCGCTGCCGCCGACCATCATGATCCCCCGGTCGGCGAGGTCGGCGACCAGGTCGGGCGGGCAGGACCGCAGCACCTTGCCGATGCCGTCCAGGATGGCGGTGAGCGGCGTCTGGATGGCGTCCCGTACGGCCGCGGTGTCGACCTGCACGGAGCGGGCCAGGCCCGTGGCGACGTCCCGCCCGTGGATCTCCGTCGAGGCCGGGCCCTGCGGGGTCAGGCCGTTGCCGGACAGGGCGATCTGCAACGGCCGCACCGACTGGCTGGGCAGCATCAGCTCGTGCTCGTGGCGCAGGTGCTGCACGATCGCCTGGTCGACGGCCTCGCCGCCCACCGGGATGCGCTCGGCGGTGACGATCGCGCCCAGGGACAGCACGGCCACCTGCGTGGCCGCCGCCCCGCACACCATGATCATCGTGGCCTCGGGCTGTTCCACGGGCAGCCCGCACCCGACGGCGGCGGCGATCAGCGTGTCGACGAGTTCCACGCGGCGGGCCCCGAGGCCGACCAGCGTCTCGATCGCGGCGCGCTGGGCGAGCGGGTCGGCGTCGTGCGGGGTGCAGGCCGCGGCGCGCAGGATCGGCTTGCGGCGCAGGCTGCGGCGCATCTTGTCGCCGAGCAGATGGCGCAGCATGCGCTGCGCCATCTCGATGTCCACGACGGTGCCGCCGGAGACCGGCCGCCGCACCCGGATGTAGTCCGGGGTGCGGCCCGTCATCTTCTCCGCGAGTTCGCCGACCGCGATCAGCGCGCCGGTGCGGGTGTTCACGGCGGCGGCGGACGGCTGGTCGACGACGAGGCCGGCGCCCTTGACGTAGACGCGGGTGCGGGCCGCCCCCAGGTCGACGGCGAAGTGGCAGCGGCGCAACTGCTCCAGACTGGCGGTCATGGCAGGTCCTCCCGAGAGCACAGACCGTGGGGGGCCGCCAGGTGGCGGGCCTCGCAGACAGGGGCCGCCGGGCGGCGGGCCTCCCTCGCATCGTGCGCGGGAGGGCACCGGGCCGCCTGTCCAAGGGGGCCGGGCGGGGCGCCGCCGAACGGGGGTTTCCCCGCCCGGTCACAGCGAGCGGGCGGCCTGGAGCAGGGGCGCGAGGGAGGTGACGGTGGTCTCGCAGCCGGCCTCGCGCAGCTGCCGCCCGGCGGTGGTGTTGCGGGCGAGGCCGACGAAACGCAGCCCGGCCTGCTGGGCGGCGGTCAGCTCGGCGACCGTGGAGCCGATCAGGACACCGGTCGCGGCGGCGCCCCCCGAGGAGTGCATGGCGCGCAGCAGGCAGTCGGGGTGCGGGGTCAGCAGGGTGAGGTCCGTGCCGCGGCCGTGGATGCCGGCCAGGGGCAGGCCGTAGGGGTCGAGGTAGCGCTGTACGGCCCGTGCGCCGGCGTCCGAGACGACGCTCACACGGCGGCCGGAGTCGTGCAGGGCGCGGACCAGCGGCACGGAGTTGTGGGTGGTGGGCGCGTCGGGGACCGCGCGCAGTTCGAGTGCGTCGAGGCGGTCGCGCAGGAGCGGGCCGAGCCGGTCCCGGGCGAAGGCCCGCAGCACGTCCAGCGGGTGTGTGAAGGTGTCCCGCACCGCGGCGGGCACGGCGGCGTCCCGCGGGTCGCGGTGCTCGGCGACGAGGGCGAGCAGGTCGAGCACGGCCTCGTTCGCGGCGTGCGCCGAGAACAGCCGGGCCATGGGCCCGTCGAAGCCGAGCAGCACCGTCTCGGCGTCGGCGAGCAGGCCGGACAGCGGGCGGTCGGACGGGGCCGGGCCCTGCGGTCCGGGCAGGGCCGCGCCCTCCGGGGCCAGTTGCACCGACGCCGCCACCGACAGGCCCGGCACGGGCCACCGGCGCAGCCCGGCGTTGACCGCGCGCTGGGCCGCGCCCGCCCGGCGCAGCGGATGCCGGCGGGTGATGCGGGCCGCCTCCTCCAGCAGGTGGTCGAGCAGCGGCTCGGACACCCGGCCGACCTCGCCGCGCACGAAGGCGACCGGGTCGTCGACGTGCCAGGACAGCTCGACCGCGGCGGCGAAGGCGCCCTTGCCGGAGCTGGGCAGGGAGACGCGGTGGTGGGACTGCTGGGTGGTGAGGTCCACCTCGTAGTACGTCACGGGCCGCGGCGGTCCGTCGCCGTACGGCCGGGCGGGGTCGAGGAGGGTGAGCGGGCCGTCGGTGCGGGTGTGGACGACGGCCGTGCGGCCCGGGGCCGGTATCCCCAGCCGGCGCAGGTCGGGCGTGATGAAGGGGCCCCGCACCAGGTCGCGGACCTCGGGCTCGGGGGCCGCGGCCGGGGTCAGCGGGCAGTACCAGGCGACGGGCGGGATGTCCGTGGCGCCGCCCTGGTAGAGGGGCTGGAGGCGCTGGGGGCCCTGGGCGGCGGAGCTGGCGGCGAACTGCTCGTACACGGCCGGGGACACCACCACCTGGATGCCGGCCGGCCCGGGCGGCGCCACGGGTGGCGGGGTGGGCCGGTCCCAGAAGGTGACGGTCAGGGGCGGCGGGTCCACGAGCCCGGTGAGGACCTCGGGGAGGCCGCGCAGGACGGCGACGAGGACGGGCAGGACGAAGGTGCCGGGCTCGGTGTGGACGACGTAGCCGTTGGGGCGGACACGCACGTCGAACTGGTGGGGTGCCAGGGCGCCGCGGGAGAGCATCTCGTGCACCGCGTATTCGAGGGTGATGCGGGCCTCGGGGTGGCCGGTGAGGTCGTCGGCCTCGAAGAGGACGGTGGGGGCGGCGGCTTCTTCGGTGGAGGCTTCTTCGATGGCCGCTTCTTCCGTGACGGCCTCTTCGGGGACGGTCTCCTCGGCGGCGGCCTCTCCGGCGACGGTCGGCGCGGCGGCGGTCTCCCCGGTGACGGTCTCCTCGGTGACGGTCTCCTCGGCAATGGTCTGGGCCGCCTGGATGTCCCGTCGGAGGGCGCGCAGCCGGTCCCGGGTGGCTGCGGCGGCGGGGCCGGGGACGCCGTCGAGGGGGTCGCCGTACCAGAGGCCGAGGGCGCCGCGGGTGTCCTCGGCGAGCAGCTCCTCAAAGTGCCGGACGTCGACGTACACGTCCGGGGCGTGCAGGGCGTAGGAGTGTGAGAAGGAGACGAGGCGGTCGGGGGGCAGCACCCGCCGGGCCTCCGCCGCCAGCTCTTCGAGGCGGGCGGCGGCCTCGCGCTCCGGCAGGGGCTCCTCCCACAGGCCCCTGGCCAGTTCGGTGTGGGGCACGCGCCGCCCGGGGCGCAGCAGGAGCATGCACAGCAGTGCCAGGGCCATCGGTGCGGGTGGCTCGATGTCCCGCGTGCCGTCGCTGATGCGCGGCGGGCCGAGCAGGGTGAAGGAGCGCGACGGCGGCCACGGGCCCGTCGAGTCCAGGCGGGTCGCGTAGCCGGCTGCCTCGGCCAGCCGGTGCCGGTCGATGAGGTCGACCAGTTCCCGGTGCTCGGCGGGCACCCGCACGCCCGCGGCCAACTGCTTGAGCAGCCACCGGAACTCGGCGAGGTCCGACTCGGCGTCCTTGCCCCGGGACTCCTCGCCCAGGGCGAACCGGCTCAGCAGCAGCGATCCGTCGGGCCGCAGCAGCAGGCCCGTCGGTCCCCGCTCCCCGCGCACCAGGCCCTGGTCGTGCAGCGCGCCGAGGCCGGCCACGCCCTGGCCGACCAGGCGGGTGAAGGTCCGGAAGTCGAGTCCCGACAGCACCTCCGACACCGACAGCCCGTCCATGAACTCCGTCACCAGGTAGGGCGTGTCGCCCTCCACCCCGAAGTCGAGCACGGGCACCACGTTGGGATCATCGATCCCGGCCAGCGCGCCCGCCTCCCTCAGGAACCGCTCCCGCGGCGCGGGCTGCTCGCGGTACCGGCGCACGATCACCTGCCGGTCGGTGACGGTGTCCACGGCCTGACGCCGCCCGATCAGCCGGTACCGCCCGGCGAACAGCGTCTCCCCGCCGAGCCGCCGCACGGTCTCCTCGCTGACCGTCGCGAACGCCGGTCCCGCGCCGCCCCGTCCGCCGTCCGCCTCGGCCCGGAACTCCCCGGCCGCGAGCCCCGCCCGCTCGTCGATGAGACCGCCGACCCGGGCGAGCAGGTCCCGGGTCCGGCCCCGGGCCGTGCGGGGCAGGGAGCGCTGCAGCAACTCCCGTACGCCGGGCCGGAACGCGTACGAGCCGGGCGGGCCCGGGACGGCGGTGAGCATGCCGCTGAGGATCACCTCGGCGAGGTGCTGGGGCCGCGGGTCGCGCTCCACGGCGCGCTGCACGAGGCGCATCACCGGCACCGAGGGGACCGCCAGCGCGAGGTGCCCGGCGAGGCGGAAGGCCTCCGGGGACGCGGTCGCGCGAAAGCGCAGGACCAGGTCCTCGGGGGCGGCGGTGGTGAGGTCGGGGGCCGGTTCGGCGGGCGGCGTGGGGGCCGGCGGCAGCCAGGCCGCGGCGCCGGGGGTGCGGGCGCCGCCCGGGTCGGCGACCAGGGCCGCCCAGTGGGCGAGCCAGGGGGCGTCGGGCTCCAGGACCGGCAGGGGGAGGGCCTGTTCCGGGGGTGGTGCGTCGTCGTACGGGGTGAAGGTGAGGCAGGCCGAGGGCGCCGCCGTGGACGGGGGCGTCAGCAGGCCCGGCTCGGCGGGCAGCGCCGTCGTGGGCCACAGGTGTTCGGGCAGCGGCTGGACCACGGCGAGCGGCATGTGGCGGGCCCAGTGGCGCAGCGTGCGGTACCAGCGCTCGCCCGCCGCGCCCGGGCGCCACTGCGGGCCCATGCAGTCGCTGACGACGAGGGTGACCGTACGGCCGTCGTCCAGGACGGGGACGTGGCGGGCGCGGCCGTCGGGGGTGGCGGGGTGCAGGGTGACCGTGCGGAAGATGCCCGACTGGGCGAGCGCCGTGTGCAGTTCGCTCACCAGGGGGCGCCACACCGGCATGGTGGGGCCGGTGTCGTGCACGAGGTTCAGGCGCAGCCAGCGGTCGGGGGCCGGGCGCAGCACGGGCAGCCACACGTCGGGGTGGGCGCCCAGCCTGGCGATGCGGTCGGCCGTCGCCCGCTCGTCCAGCACCCGGACGTGCGGGGAGGGCACCTTGCGCTTCAGCGGGCGCAGGGCGCGTTGCAGCGCGAGGGGGTGGGACAGCATCGGGGGCGCGGGAGCGAGGAGGGCGGATCCGCCGCCGCCCGGGCCGTCGTGCGGCGGCGACGGGGAGCGCGGAGCCGGGAGGGTCAGCGGGACGCGGCCGGGCGTCCGCTCCGCCGGCTGCCGCGGCGGGGAGACGGGCGCGTCCTCGGCCACGGGCGCGGCGGGCAGCCCCTCCCGCGCACCGGCGGCCCGGCCCACATCCCCGGACCGCTCCCCGCGCTCCGGCACCTCCCTATGCCGCGGCCCGGGACCCAACTGCTCGGCCAGCCACAGCAGTTCCGCGATCTCCCGGGGCGTCGGCGACCCACCCGCCGCCGTCAGGACCGCCGCGAGCCGGGCGACGGCGGACGGCCCGGGAACCTCCCGTGGTGTCGGCGAGCCGCCCGGTGCCGGCCGGGTCGTGGGGGACGGCTCGGGCTCGGCGTCAGAAGCCATCGCCGTCCGCCGCGGCGCTGAGGTACGGCATCAGCTGTTCGGCCAGGTCGTCGCGGGACTCGGCGTCCAGGCCCGCGACGCCCGTGAGGTAGAGGGCGTTCAGCAGCTGGTCCGTGGCCAGTTCGCCGCCGCCGGCCCGCTCCAGGAAGCGGGTGATCAGCCGGTCCGCGTCGCCGCCCGGGGCATCGAGGTGGGCGCGGACGATGTCGGTGAGCTGGTCCCGGTCGGGGCGCCGCAGCTTCAGCCGGACGCAGCGGCGCAGGAAGGCGGGCGGGAACTCGCGCTCGCCGTTGCTGGTCAGCACGACGAACGGGAAGGCCCGGCAGCGGACCCGGCCGCGGTGGACGGTGACCGGCGTGTCCGTGCCGTCCGCGAGGACCTCGGCCGTGCCGCCGCCGGAGTGGCGGGCGGCGCGCACCAGCTCGGGGATCTCGTACTGGCCCTCCTCCAGGACGTTCAGCAGGTCGTTCGGCAGGTCGAGGTCGCTCTTGTCGATCTCGTCGACGAGCAGGGCGCGGGGCCGGCCGTAGGGGAGCAGGGCCGTGCCGAGCGGGCCGAGCCGGAGGTGGTCCTCGACACCCCCGGCGGCGGCGTCGGAGCGGTCCCGGGCCGCGTACAGCCGGGACAGCGGGTCGTACTGGTAGAGGCCGTCGGCGAGGGTGCTGCGGCTGGTGATGTTCCAGCGCAGCACCGGCCCGAGCCGCAGCTCGCGCGCGACCGCGTAGGCCAGCGAGGACTTGCCGGTGCCGGGCGGGCCGGTGACGAGCAGCGGCCGGCGCAGGCACAGCGCGGCGTTGACGAGGCGGACGGTCTCCGGCGTGGCGACGTACGACTTCGCCCGGTGCACGCGGTCGGGGGAGACGGCCGAGGCGTCGTCGGTGTCGTCCGGCGGCGGCAGCGCGGGACCGCCGTCGAAGGCCCGCCAGGGCGGTGGGGCGGGGAGGTGGTCGATGCCGTCGTGCGGCTCGCTGTCGCCGGTGTAGACGGACCAGTGCGGCATGGGGGGTTGGTCTCCGCTTTCCGTTTCGTGCTGGGGTTCCTCGGGCGCCCGGACCGTGTCCGGGTGGGTCAGGCCACCGGCGACTCCGCGTGCGCCGGGGCGACGGCGTGCGGGTCGGTGAAGACGCGCGGGTCGTCCCACAGCAGCTGGATGCCCCGGGCCCAGTGGTCCTCCTCCGCGTCGGCCTCCTCGCGCAGCGCGAGGATGTGGCGGGGCAGTTCGGCGGGCGGCACGGCCGCCACGCAGGCGTCCAGCGCGTCGAGGAAGGCCTTGCCGGTGCAGCCGTCCGCTCCGTCGCACTCCTCCTGCCCGGAGCCGCAGCCGCCGCGCGACCACACGATCACCGGGGCCGGCGCGGTGAGCGAGGTGTCGAAGTGCGGCCGGGTCCGGGAGGCGGCCGGGGCGGTGCCGAACCCGGCGAGGCAGGCGTCGGGCCGCCGCAGCCGCATCCGCAGCCGCCCGGGCTCCTCCGGCCCGTAGCACTCCACGCGGTGCATCCGCGCGCCCGGCAGGGCGTCGAGCCGCTTCCAGGCCCGGGTCAGCACGTGCCGGGTGCTGGCCTTGCGCCGGGCGTGGTCGGTGACGACCAGCGGGTAGAGGCAGCCGAGCGGGGTGGCGTCGTCGGGGTCGCTCTCCCAGCGGTCCACGGGCCAGTCCAGCCAGTCCCGGGGCAGTGCGAACGCCACCAATTCGTCGGCGCCGGGCGTCAGATACCGGAACGCCGCCTCGATGCGGTCCCGCACGTACGCGTGCAGCCGGTGCTGCTCGACCGTGCCCGAGTCGACCGGGTGCCGCCGCCCTCCGCTGTACGCGGACACCTCGACGCGGACCAGTCCGTCGCCCGCCCCGCTGTGCCCGAGTTCGACGAGGATGGGCGACCAGTCGGGCGCCGCCGGCTCCACGGCCGGGACGTGCAGCAGCGCCTCCACCCGGTCGGCGAACCGGGCGACGGTCCGGGCGGCGCCCGGGCCGTCGAGTTCGCACAGCACGAACAGGGCCGCCGACCACAGCGAGTCGAACCCCTCCTCGGGCGGCGGGGGGTCGAACGGATCGGCCGCCGCCGTGTAGAGCCGTACCGGGTCGCAGTCGACGCCCGCGCGGGCCGCCTTCTCGACCAGGGCGCGCAGCCGGGCCCGGTCGGCGGTGGTGTGGTCGGAGGTGGGGACCAGGCTCTGCAGGCCGGGCCAGTAGCGGGCCATGACCTGCGTGGGCATCATGCGGCCGGTGCGCACGTCCCGGCCGGCGGCCGCCGCCGTGACCATGCCGACGACCTCACCGGTGTCGGCCAGGGCGACGGCGGCCCCGCTGAAACCGGGGGCCAGGGGCTGGCCGCCCGGGTGCCAGGCCTCCAGCTGGAGCCACTCCCGCTTGATCAACTGGGGTGCGGTGACGCGCTGTTCGGTGAGGGTGCCCTCGTCGAAGCCGGCCGGGAAGCCGTAGACGACGAGCTTGCGCGGTGCCGGACCGTGGGCGGTGTCGACCGGGGCCAGGGCGGCCGGGGCGATGGGCACCTCCTCGTCCAGTCGCAGCACGGCGAGGTCACCGAGGTCGGTGGCGCCGCCGGTCCAGCCGCCGTGGGCGACGACCCGGGCGGGCACGGGCGGGGTGCCGGGCCGCTCCGTGAAGGTCACCGTCAGGTCCTCGCCGTCACCGACGACGTGCGCGCACGTCAGTACCGTGCCGGGGGAGACCAGGAAACCCGCCCCGGTCACCCGGCCGCCTGACTCGATCCGGGCGTGCCACTCGGCGCTGTTCATGAGGCGGGGCTTGCCTCCGGGGCGTCCGGGGACCAGGTCAGTCTGACCACCAGGTGGCCCTCGGCGGTGCCCTTGGCGATGATCGCGCCCGTCTCGGCGGAGAGTCTGACGCCGAACTCGATCTCCACGCCGTCGGGTTTGAGGGAACCGTCGCGGAAGACGCGCAGCGCGGACTCCGCGGCGGCCCGCACCCCGTCCAGGGCGCCCTCGAAGGTGCGGGTCGCCTGGACCGTGCCGTCGCCCCGGGAGACCAGGCGGGAGCCGGACCGCTCCTCCACCGCCTCGACCGCGACCACCGCACCGTCACCGGTCCTGAACTCGACCACCCCGTCCACGGCACCCCCGTCGTCCTCGCTTTGGGCATTCCCGTTGTGACGGACGGTACTTGATGATGCGTGGGCCAGCCACCGGGAACTCACGGCCCGACGGTTCCCCGGACCACCCCCAGCTCCACCAGGTCCTGCGGCCGGATGCGGAGCCGGTCCGCCGTCGCCTCCACCTCGCGCGGCGGCCGCTTGAGGATGGCCGCCGCGAGTTCCGGGGCGATCACCGAGAAGTAACTGTCGGGCGTGGCCCAGGTATTGCCGGGCGCGGCCAGGGCCAGCGCGCCGCCGGAGCCGCCCTCGCCGATCACCAGCGAGGTCACCGGCGTCCGGGCACCCGCCACCGCGGCGAACAGGTCCGCGATCGCCGCGCCCGCGCCCTGCCGCTCCGCCTCCGCGTCGTTGGCGGCGCCCGGGGTGTCCACGAGGGTCAGCACCGGGATGCCGAGCCGGTCCGCGAGGCGGATCAGCCGTGCGGCGGTGCGGTAGCCGGCCGGGCGGGTCGCGGTCCCGGTTTGCGCGGCGTACGCGACCGTGCGGCCCCGGTGCTCCCCGAAGCCGCACAGCACGCCCTCCGGGTCGGTGCCGCCGCAGCGGTCGCCGCTGATCGCGACCCGGTGGGTGAAGTAGGCGTCCAGGTAGGCGGCGGCGCGCGGGCGCCGGGGCGAGCGGGCGCGCCGGACGGCGTCCCAGCCCGTGGCGGGCAGGACCGCGGTGTCGCCGAGCGCGTCGGGCGGCGCGGCGGGCGTGGTGGACGGGCAGGTCAGCAGCCGCAGCCACCGCCCCAGCGTCTCCCGCAGCTCCTGCGGCCGTACGACGGCGTCCGCCGCCCCCGCCGCGACCTGCGCCTCGGCCGTGTACGCCGCCGGGTCGGCGTCGGCCGGCCGCACCCGGGAACCGGCGAACCCGACCTGCGCCCCGGGCAGCGCCAGCACCACGTCGGCGCCCGCGCCCAGCGTGGCCCAGCCGCCCCCGGTCGTCGGGTCGCGCAGCACCGCCACCTGGGCGAGTCCCGCCTCCCGGGTGAGCGCCGACTGCCGTGCCACGCGCTGGAGTTGGGTCAGTGCGAGCATGCCCTCCTGCATCCGGCTGCCGCCGGTGGCGACCAGCGGCACGACCGGGAGGCGGCGCTCACGGGCGTACGCGTACGCCGCCTCCAGCCGGTCGCCGGTGCGCTCGCCGAGGGAGCCGCCGAGGAAGCCGAACTCGAAGGCGATCAGCACGGCCCGGGTGCCGCCGACGCGGGCGGTGCCGCACACCACGGACTCCTGCTCGCCGGTGCGCTCCGCGGCACGGGCGAGAGAGGCGTCGTAGCCGGGCCAGGCGAGCGGGCCGTCCGGCTTCGACGGCCGCGTGGGGGCGGGGAGTTCGTCGAAGGTCGAGTCGTCGGCGAGGGCCGTGACGACCTCGCGGGCGGAGAGGCGCTCAGCCATGGGTCAGTGCCCGCTTCATGATCTTCCCCATGTCGTTGCGGGGCAGCGCGTCGAGGTGGTGGACGACCCGGGGGCGTTTGTGCGGGGCGAGCCGCCGGGCCACGTGGTCGGCCAACTCGGCCAGGGCGGGCGGCTCTTGGGGGTTGTCCGGCACGATCCACGCCACGATCCGCTCGCCCAGGTCGGGGTCCGGCTCCCCGGTGACGGCGGCCTCGCGCACGCCCGGGTGCTCCAGCAGCGCGTTCTCGATCTCACCGGCCCCGATCTTGTAACCGCCGCTCTTGATCAGGTCGGTGGCCTTGCGGCCGACGATCCGGACGTAGCCGTCGGGGTCGCGCACCGCCATGTCGCCGGTGCGGAACCAGCCGTCGGCGGTGAAGGCGGCGGCGGTGGCGTCGGGCCGGTTGAGGTACTCGGTGAACAGGTTCGGGCCGCGCACCTGGATCTCGCCGACGGTCTCCCCGTCGTACGCGGTGACCTCCGAGCCGTCCTCCTCGACCAGCCGCAGCTCCACGCCCGGCAGCGGCACGCCGACCGTGCCCGGGCGGGCCTCGCCGTCGGCGCGGACGCTGGTGTTCATCAGCGTCTCCGTCATGCCGTACCGCTCGATCACCCGCCGCCCGGTCGCCGTCGCGATCCGCCCGTGGTCGTGCACGGGCAGCGCGGCGGAACCGGAGACCAGCAGCCGCGCCCCGGTGAGGGCCTTCACCAGCTCCGGGTCGCTCGTCACGGCCTCCGCGATCCGGTGGTACATCGTCGGCACGCCGAACAGCATGGTCGCGCCCGTGTTCAGCTCGCGGGCCACGCCCTGGGTGCTGAACCGGCCCAGGTGCCGCACCGAGCCGCCGCGCCGGAGCGGGCCGAGGGTGCCGAGGACCAGGCCGTGGACGTGGAACAGCGGCAGCCCGTGCACGAGGACGTCGTCGCCGGTCCACTGCCAGGCGTCGGCCAGCGCGTCCAGGGTCGAGGCGATCGCCCGGCGCGGGATGACGGCGCCCTTGGGCGGGCCGGTGGTGCCGGAGGTGTAGACGATCAGGGCCGGATCGGCGTCGTCGGCGTGGTCTCCGGGGACGGGGCCGCCCGCGTGCACGTCGACGTCGACGCGGGGGAGGCCGTCGAGGGGCCCGGGGAGCTGGTCGTCCGGGGCCGCGAGCACCAGCCCGGGCGCGCTGTCGGCCAGGATGTGCCCGAGTTCCTTCTCGCCCGACTTCGGGTTGAGCGGCACGGCGGGCACGCCGGCCAGCAGCGCGGCGACGACGGCGACGGCCGTCTCCATCGTGGGCGTCGCCCAGACGGCGACCCGCGTGGCCCCGCCGAGGCGGTCCGTGAGCGCTCCGGCCGCGGCGGCGAGCTGCGCGTAGGTCAGGGAGCGCTCACCGAACCGCAGGGCGGGCCGGTCGGCCGGGGCGTCGGTCAGGGCCGGGAAGAGAGGGGTCACGCGTCACATCTCCTTGAGCGTTGCGTCCGGTTGCCGGTGCACGGCCGGGTCACCCCCAGCCGGGTACGACCATCACGAGCCAGGCCGCCGCCGGTACGACGGCCACCACGATCCCTCCGTACACCATCAGCTGCCGGAAGAAACGCTCGCGGTCCACGTCCGGGGCGGCGGCCAGGACGAGTGCGCCGTTGGTCGAGAAGGGGCTGACGTCCACGACGGTCGCGGAGACCGCGAGGGCCGCGACCATGCCGACCGCTCCGATCTCGCCCCGCTCCAGGAACGGCACGGCGAGCGGGATCAGGGCGCCCATGATCCCGACGGAGGAGGCGAACGCCGAGACCAGGGCGCCGATGTAGCAGAGCAGGACGGCGGCGAGCAGGGGGACGCCGATGCCGCCCACGCCCTCGCCGGCCCAGGTGATGGTGCCCATCTCGTCGAGGACGCCGATGTAGGTGAGGACGCCGCAGATGAGCAGGACGGTGGGCCAGGCGATCTGGCCCACGGCCTTGCGGCTGTCTTCGGGCCAGAGAGTGCTCAGGACCACCGCGAGGGTGATGGCGGTGAGGCCTGCGTCCAGGTCGAGGACCAGGACGGCGATGACCAGGGCCAGGAGGGAGGTGAGGGTGGCTGTGCGGGCGGCCGTGAGGCGGGTGGTCCCCGGTGCGCTCACGCCGCCCGGGGCGTTCACGTGGCCGTCGGTGCCGTCGGTGCCGTCGGTGCCGTCGTCGCCGGGCTCGTCCACCGCTCCCCGCGCCCACAGCTTCAGCCCCCCGCACACCACGAACACCACCCCCGCGATCACCAGGTTCGCCGCCAGTGACGCCAGGAACAGCACCAGCTCGTTTCCGGGGAGCTTCTCGCGTTCCACGATGCCGTTGACGATCGTGCCGTAGATGCTGATCGGGGAGAAGCCGCCGGCCTGGGCGCCGTGGACGACCATCGCGCCCATCAGCAGCGGGCTGATCCCGTACCGCGCGGCGAAGCTCAGCGCGATCGGGGCGACGATCGCCACCGCGGCCGGGCTGACCGCGCCGATGGCCGTGAGAGCGCCGGTCAGGGCGAACATCACCCAGGGGATCAGCGCCACCCGCCCCCGCACGAGCCGGACGGCGGCGTGCACCAGCCAGTCGGTGGTGCCGTTGGCGCGGGCGATCGCGAAGAGGTACGTGACGCCGACCAGGACGACGAACAGGTCACCGGGGAAACCGGCGAAGATGCCGTCCGCGTCGAGGTCGGCGACCAGTCCCCCCACCCCGAAGGCGGCGGCGAAGGCGAGCGCGCCCATGTTCACGGAACGGGTGGTGGCGATGACGAACACCACGACGAGGACGAGGATCGAGATGAGTTCGGGGGACATACGGGCTCCCGTCGTTGGGCCCCGGAGCGGCTGGGAACACCTCGGCAGTGGACGAGTGGCTGAGCCACTTGAGGTGCGTTGGTCGAACAGCGTGGGCGCGGGCCGGGCGCCCGTCAAGGGGGTGCGCAGGAATTGGCTCAGCCACTCCGCCACTGTGAAGGTCCGGTGTTACGCTCCCGGCGAGAGGGGGACCCCGTGACCGACGCCCTGCGCCCCATGACCAAACAGCGCCTCTACGAGCAGGTGCTGGAGCGGCTGCGCCAGTACGTCGCCGAGGGCGGTCTGCGCGCCGGCGACCGGCTGCCGCCCGAGCGGGACCTCGCGCAGCGGCTCGGGGTCAGCCGCGCCTCGGTGAAGCAGGCGATCGTGGTGCTGGAGGTCCAGGGCCTGGTGGAGGCCCGGCACGGCGGAGGCACCTACCTCGTGCGGGACAGCCTGGAGACCGAGCCGGTGGAGCGGATGGTGGAACGCCGCCGGCGCCTGCCCGACGTCCTGGAGGCGCGGGAGGCGCTGGAGACGAAGCTCGCCGAACTGGCCGCCGAGCGGCGCACGGAGGAGGACCTGGCGGCGATGCGCTCGGCGCTCGCCCACATGACGGAGGAGATCGAGGCCGGCGGTCACGGCGTGGAGGGTGACCGGCTGTTCCACGCGGCGGTGACGGCCGGGGCCCACAGCAGCCTGCTCGCCGAGTTCATGCGCTCCATCGCCGAGCAGATCGCCGAGAGCCGCACCGAGTCCCTCCGCCAGCCCGGCCGCCCGTCCCGCTCCCTGGCCCAGCACCGGGCCATCCTCGACGCGATCGCCGCGCGGCAGCCCCGCCAGGCGGCCGCGGCCATGCGCCGCCACGTCCGCACGGTGGCGAAGGTGCGGCTGCTGGACTGGGAGCCGGAGGACGAGGGGTAGGGGCTCAGGCGCCCCCGCCCGTCCCCGGCGGGATGAACCGCCGGTGGGCCGGGGAGAACGTGACGTCGGGTTGGCCGGCGAGCCCGACCTCCTGCACGGCCGGGGCGAGCCGCTCGGCGAAGAACCGCCGGAAGTCCTCTTCGGCGTTCCACACGTCGTGCACGTGCAGGCCGTCCGCCTCGAACCAGGCGACGTGCAGGACGAGACCGTCCGGCACCCGCTCCTCCCAGCGCACCGTGTCCAGCATCGCGTCGTACTGCTCGGGCGTGATGCCGGCCCAGCGCAAGGACAGCACTACAGCCATGGGAGTCCCTTCCTTCGTGCGGCGTCCCTGCCCAGTAGACCGGCAGGCGACCGCCGCGGCCCCCGGTCCTGGGCCGTCCGGGTCAGACCTCCACCACGTCCGCCACCACACCGCTGACGTTGTCCGGTCCGCCGGCCTCGTTCGCCGCCGCGACCAGGGCCGCCACCGTCTCGTCGGGTGAGGCGGGCGAGGCGAGGAGCTCCCGGATCCGGTCCTCCGCGACGACCCCGTACAGCCCGTCGGAGCACAGCAGGTAGCGGTCGCCGGGGTGGGCGTCGTGGAGGCGCAGGTCGGGGACGGCGTTCGTGCCGTCGCCGGTCAGCGCCTTCAGGAGCAGGGCGCGCTGGGGGTGGGACACGGCCTCCTCGACGGTCAGGCGGCCCTCGTCGATCATCGACTGGACCATCGTGTGGTCGTGCGTGATGCGGAACAGCTCGCCGTCGCGCAGCAGGTAGGCGCGGGAGTCGCCGATGTGCACCAGGGCCAGCCGCGAGCCCGTCCACAGCAGCGCGGTCAGGGTCGTGCCGGCGTCCTCCGAGCCGGAGGCGGCGTCCCGGACGGCCTGCTCGGCGCCCCGCACCGCGTCCTCCAGGAGGTTCAGGACGCCCCCGGCCGGGATCTCGTCCGTGTCCAGGAAGCGCAGGGCCTCCACGGCGGCGCCGCTCGCGGGCGCCCCCGCCGGTCCGAAGCCGTCGGCCACGGCCAGCAGCCGGGTGCCCGCGTACGCCGTGTCCTGGTTGGCGGGGCGGACGCGGCCGGTGTCCGAGTGGGCGGAGTAGCGCAGTTCCAGCATGGCGGTGTCCTCTCCGGACCCTTCGGGGTCCGTCGTCAGGTGATCGACCAGGAACGCGGCGAGGTCCCGCCGTACCGCCGTCTCCGCCTCGACCCGCGCCCAGTAGGCGCGGATCTCGCGGGCGGCGGCCGCCGGGTCGAGGGCCACCGTCCGGCGGATCTCGGCCAGCGGCATGCCGAGCCGCCGCAGCCACGCCACCAGGCGGGCCCGCTCCAACTGCGCCACCGCGTAGTACCGGTAACCCGTGTCCGGGTCCACCCGGGCGGGCCGCAGCAGGCCCAGCTCGTCGTACAGGCGCAGCGCCTTGGGCGAGAGCCGGCAGGCCTTCGCGAACGCGCCGATCGTCAGCATGTCCCGGGGCACCTCACCACCTCCCTCCGGTTCCGTCACCGATGCTGGGGCTTCACCGAAGGTGAAGGTCAAGCGGGCTGTCCTGGTTCCGGCAGCGGTTGTTAGCCTGCCGGTCGATCACCCGATCGAACGAAGAGGGAGCCCATCGTGCCCCGTATCGCCCTTGTCACCTACGACTCCGGCCCCGAGCCCAGCAAGGACCGGGACCTTCCGCTGCTGGTACGGGCGCTGCGGGAGGCCGGTGCCGAGGCCGCCGCCGTGCCCTGGGACGACCCCGGCGCCGACTGGGGCGCCTTCGACCTCGCCGTGATCCGTTCGACCTGGGACTACAGCTGGCGGGCGGAGGAGTTCGCGGCGTGGGTGGAGCGCTGCGGGAAGCTGACGCGGCTCGCCAACCCGCCCGCGGTCGTGCGGTGGAACGCGGACAAGCGGTACCTCGGGGACCTGGCGGCCGCCGGCGTGCCCGTCGTCCCCACCCGGTACATAGCCCCCGGCGAGCCCGCCGACCTCACCGACCACCCCGAGTACGTCGTCAAGCCCACCTCCGGCGCCGGCGCCCGTTTCGCCGCCCGCTACACGCGCGACGAGCACGACACGGCCGTACGCCAGCTCGAGCGGATGCACGCCGAGGGCTTCACGGCGATGGTGCAGCCGTACGTGCGCAGCATCGACACCGCCGGCGAGCGGGCCCTGCAGTTCTTCGGCGGGAGCCTGCTGCACGCCGGCGTCAAGGGCGCCGTCCTCGCGCCGGGCACGCCGTACGACGCGGACAAGGTCGCCCACCCCGACCTGCGGCCCTGGCAGCCGACCGCCGCCGAACTGGCCGTCGCACAGCGGGCGCTGGCCGCCGTGCCCGGGGGCGCGGAGCTGCTCTACGCCCGGGTGGACCTCGTCACCGGGCCGGACGGGGAGCCGTGCGTGATGGAGCTGGAGCTGATCGAGCCGAACCTTTTCCTGTGGCTGCACCCCGACTCCCTGCCGCGGGTCGTGCGGGCGGTGCTGGCCGCCGCCGGGTGACCGGACCGCTCGCACCCCGGCGGGCCGGTGGATGGGTCACGCCTCCGCCCGGCCGGTGACCGCCACACGCTGCAGCAGCCCCCAGGTGAACTCCGCGACGACCTCCCACCGCACCCCCTCCGCGTCCGGCGCCGCGAACCTCAGCCCCCACCGGGTCGGAGCCGTGCCCTCCAGGGGGCGGGCCGGGGCGAAGGCGCGGGACGCCTCGTCGACCGTGCAGGACCAGGGCGTGAGGTCGTCCAGGGTGCGCAGGCCGGGGCCCTTCGCGCCCGGGGCGCGGACCAGCCACTCGTTCCACACGGCGCCGGTCGGGGCGGTCAGGACCTCGAAGCGCAGGTCGGGCCAGAGGGGCACGGGCCAGAGCCAGGCCTCGCAGTCGAGGTCGCCGATCCGGCGGGCGGTACGGGACTCGGGGTCGCCCAGCACCTGGCGGTAGCGGGACAGGGGCGCGCGGGAGCGCGGGGAGCGGACCATCGCCTGCCACCGCTTGTTGGCCTCGCGCATGTCGGCGATCGAGACGCCCAGCTCACGGCGGGCGTCCTCCACCGGGCCGGGGTTGTGGTCGGCCATGCGGCGCAGCAGCACCAGCTGGAAGTCGAGCGGGGTGAAGGGGCTAGCGGGGCGCTTCGCGGAGGGCATGGGACCCATCGTCGCCCACCCGGGCCGGTCCGGGGCGGCGCCCGTCGGGCAGGAACAGCACGGAGTTGACGTAGCGCGGCCCCCTGAGCAGCGGGGACGGCAGGACGCGGCGGAGCAGGCCGTGCGAGACGACGTACGAGGCGCCCGCCTGGTGGTCCTCCAGGGGGAACTTCGCCAGCGGCACCCAGTCGTCGCCGGGCAGCACCCAGCCGTCGTAGCCGAGCAGGGACAGGTACGTCACCACCGGCGCGATCGGCTGGATGCGGGACTCCAGTTCCACGAACAGCGCCGGCCGGTCGCGGGCCAGCAGGCCCGTCGCCCCGCGCAGCACCGCCGGCTCGTTGCCGTCCACGTCGATCTTGATGAAGCCGACGTTCCGCAGGCCCAGCTCGTCCAGCGTGACGCAGGGGACGTCCAGGGCCCGGCCGTGGATGTCACGGCGGACCAGCGAGGACACGCCCCGCTCGCCGGAGTCGTCGGACGGCAGCCACAGCCGGGCGATGCCCGGACGGTCCGAGGCCGCCGCCCGGATCACGCGCACATTGGGCGGGGCCGCCGCGGCCAGCAGCCGGGCCAGACGGGGCACCGGCTCGATCGCCACGACGTGCTCCGCGCGGCCGGACAGCCGCCGCGTCCAGGGGCCGTACCAGCCGCCGACGTCCACGGCCGTACCGCAGTCGGACGGGCACAGCTCCGCCAGCCGGGCCAGCTCCGGCTCGAACCGGGGGTAGAGCGCCCGGGCGGTCGCGGCCACCAGGCGGGCGGGCAGGAAGGGCGCGAGGCGCGCCGCCAGGCTGGTCACGGTGCCATCCTCTTCAGGAGTTCCTCGTGCACGTCGTCCGGGACCTGCTCGCCCGAGGACGGCAGCAGCTGCGGGATGCCGTCGACGATCGGGTAACGCCGGTGCAGGCGCGGGTTGTACAGCGCCTCCTCCTGCCCGTCCTCCTCGGCCAGCAGGTGCAGCGGGCCCTTGTCGAGCGGGCAGGCCAGGATCTTCAGCAGCGGGTCGTCGGGCTTCATGGCGATGCCAACTCCTTGGCTGGTGCGGGGGGCTGGGGAGCGGAGTCGTGTTTGGGCATGGTGAGCAGGACGGCGACCGCCAGGGCCGTGCCCGCCACGCGCAGGGCGAGCCGCAGCGGCTCGTCGGGCAGCGCCTCGCCGAACGACAGCGTGCCGAGGACGGCCGTGAACAGCGAGGTCACGGTCGTGCACACGGGCACGATCAGCGAGGCCCGGCAGCGCTGCAGCGCCGCCTGCGACATCACCAGGCCGAACACGCCGGTGAACAGCAGCAGGTACGGGTACGGGGAGCCCAGCAGGTCCAGGACGGCGCCGCCGATCCCGTCGGTCGTCAGGTGGCTGGAGACGCCCTTGATGGCCAGCGAGCTGACGCCGTACAGCAGGCCCACGGCGACGCCGTACTCGACGCCGGTCGTCGGACGCCGGTGCCGGTTGCGGGCGCGCCGCTCGGCGGAGCCGTACAGCCACAGTCCGGCGGCCAGCGACGGCACGCACACCAGCAGGATCAGCGGGTAGGGCGCGTCCTGGCTGACGGTGTCCGAGCCCTCGCGCAGCGACAGCACCACCATGAGCAGGGCGAGCAGGATCGCGCCCAGCGCGTACCGCTCCCGGCCGCTGGTCTCCTCGCCGAGCAGCCGCGCCGACAGCAGCACGAGCAGCACCAGGCCGGAGACGAAGATGCCCTGCGCGGCGGCGATCGGCAGGGTGCGGTAGACGACGAGCTGTGCGGCGAACCCGGCGGCGAGGGCGAGGGAGCCGCCGATCCACAGCGGGCTGCCGAGGACGAGGCGCAGCAGCCGGGCCGGCTGCCGGATGCTCACCTCGGGCAGTGCGGTGAGCGCCCGTTTCTCCAGCACGAAGCCCAGGCTGTACAGGGTGTTCGCCAGCAGGGCCGCGGCCACTCCCCACCACATGGGCTACGTCCTCCTGGCGTGCAGCAGCAGGATCGACGCCAGTTGCGGCCGGGCGCAGGCCAGCCGGTCCAGCGGCCGCAGCGGGCGCGGCACGCCGTGGAAGGGGGCGCCTTCGAGCCGTACGACCGTGAACCCGGACGCGGCGACGAACTCCCGCAGCGCGCGCGGGGTGTAGAGCCGCAGGTGGCCCACGACCTCCTTGCCCGGGCGGCCGTGGATGCCGCGCAGGCTGACCTCCGAGAAGACGGGCTGCACACCGGCCAGCAGCAGGGCGCGGTTGTACCAGGCGGCCAGGTTCGGGGTGGACAGCATCAGGTGGCCTCCGGGGCGCAGGATCCGCCGGATCTCGTCCAGCGCGGCGTCCGGGTCGACGAGGTGCTCGATGACCTCGCTGAACAGCACGGCGTCGGCCGCCCCGGAGGCGAACGGCAGCCCGCCGCCGGTGAGTTCGCCGCGGACGGCGTACGGGATGCGGGTGCGGGCGCGGCGCAGGGCGTCCTGCGACCAGTCGACGCCGATGACGCGGTGGCCGGTCAGCAGGGGCGCGGCGGTGGCGGCGGCGGTGCCGTCCCCGCAGCCGATGTCGAGGACGGTGCCGGGACGGCCGCCGGCCGGACCGAGGGCCCGGGCCAGCATGCGGGCCTGGCGGAGGCTGCGCGGGGTGCCGGAGGCGACCGGCACGGCCGGGTTCTCGTAGAAGTCGCGCAGCTCGCGGGGTTTCACCGGGGAGGTCGTCACGGGGTGGCCTCCGTGGTGTGCAGATGGTGCTCGAACAGGTCGCGGAGGTGGGCGCCGTCGCCGGGGCCGAGCAGGGACCGGGACCAGCGCAGGGCGAGGTGGAGGCGGCCGGCCGTGGAGGCGGTGGTCACGGTCAGGCCGCGCGGCATGCGGGCCGGGGCGGAGAACCAGACCGCGTGCGCGCGGCCCGTCTCCTCGCCGAAGTCCAGGGGGTAGGGGATGCGGCCGATGTTGCTGAGCAGGGTCGTCGACGTCCAGGGCGCGGCGGCTCTGCGCAGGGCGCGGGTGAGGGCGGCGCGGGCGGCGACCGGGGCCCAGGGGGCGGTGAGCAGGGCGGCGCCGTGCCCGAGCTGCGGCCGGGGCAGGGACTTCAGGGCGCGGGTCCGCTCCGCGGTGCGGCGCAGCAGGGCGGGCAGGTCCGGGTCGGTCAACTCGCCCGGTGGGAAGGGTACTTCCACCAGCCGGGTGCCGTTTCCGATGGGCATGCTCGCGTCGCGGGGGCGGTCGTCCACGGGCATGGTGATGCGCAGCGGGCGCGGGCGGGCGCCGTGTTCCCTGTTCCAGTGGGCGATGGTCAGGGCCGTGGCGACCATGAGCTGGTCGTTGACCGTGTAGGGGGATCCCTTGGGGCGGTGGGGGAGGGGGAGTTCGGTGACGAGCATGCCGTTGCCTGGTGAGGGGTCGGGCGTGCCGTGCGCCACCCGGGCCGGGGGTGACCAGTTGGCCGGGGTGTCCGGGGGTTCCTGCCGGGGCTCCGCGGGGCGGACCGGGGGCGCCGCGGGGGAGTTGTCCCGGCCGCCGTAGAGCTCCGCGGCCGTCGCCAGCACGCGGAGGCAGGCCGGGCCGTCGAGGGCGGTGTGGTTGATGGTGAGGAAGAGGACCGAGTCCACCACCTCCAGCCGTATCGGCGGGGACAGCGACAGCGGCGGCGCCTCCGCCAGGGCCCGGGCCCTGGCGTCCCGCAGGGCCCGGGGACCCGACGGGGCGAAGGACACCACCTCCACGTCCGGCTCCGCCGTCAGCTCCCACTCGTAGCGCCGCCGGTACCAGGGCCCCCGCGCCTCCCGCATCAGGATCCGCGGATGCCGGTACAGGGCCTCCGTGAACGCCTTGCGCAGCCGCGTCGGGTCGAGCGGCCCCGGGAGGTGGACCTCGATGTGGACCGTCTCCGGTTCCTCCTCCTGGAGGCAGTGCCGGGAGACCTCGTCCACCACCGGGAACGGAACGCGCACCGGTGTCGTCATGCGGCCTTGCCCTCCCCGGTCTCCGTCCTCGGCAGCTCCCGGGTCGGCGCCTGTGCCGGTGGCCGCTCACGCAGGCTCACCAGTCCCGCGAACAGCCCGATCAGCGCGAGCAGTTGGGCCAGGTGCCCGAAGGCGCCCCCGCCCGCGCCCACCGGCTCCCCGGCGCCGAAGGCCGCGACGATCCCCGCCGCCGCGAGGGCCGCGAAGGCGATCGGCACCAGCAGCGCGTGCCGCCGCGCCGCGAGCAGCGCCAGCGCCGGGACCAGCAGCGCGAACCAGCCCGCGATCACCGCGCCGACCAGCGTCAGCGCCACCGTGCCGAGCCACAGGCCGGGCAGCGGCGGCACCGGCTGCGGCGCGTCCGGGTTGGGGGCCCGGCGGCGCCAGACCGCCAGGCCCAGCAGGGCCGCGATGCCGACGCCGCTGCCGATCAGCCCGGCGTCGTAGGTGGTGGCCGGCTCGTACGACAGCTTGACCGAGCCGCCGGCCCCGGCCGGGACCCGCCAGCCCTGCTGCCAGCCGTCCAGCCGGACCGGCGTCAGCTCCTTGCCGTTCAGCGTGGCCCGCCAGCCGTCGTTGAAGTTCTCGTACGTCGTGAGGTACGAGGCCGCGCCCGAGCCGACCGTCACCTCGCGCCGGTCGCCCAGCCAGTCGCGGATCCGCAGCTCGCGCCCGGCCGCGGCCTCCTCGGGGACCGTCCCGCGGGTCAGGGTCACGTCGGTGAGCGCGAGCGGGCCCGCGTCACCGCCCTCCAGCCGGTGCTCGCCCGCGGCCAGTCGCACCTCGGCGTCCCCGCGGCCCTCCTGGCAGAGCGTCACCTCCACGCCCCGCCGCTCCACCAGGTCCCGCACGGTCCCCTTCACGCTCGACTGGTACAGCTCGCCGTCGAGCGCCACGTCCGGTCCCTTCCCGCAGGGCAGCGAGAACGCGCGGGTGCCGTCCGGCTGCGGGGTGCGGTACTGGTCGAGGGACGGGATGTACGCCTCGGTCAGGCCCACCGGGAGGCGCAGGTCCTCGTCGGCCACCGGGTTGTGCAGGGTCAGCGGGGCCGTCTCGGTGACGGTGATGTCGAGCCGGTCGGTGGTGATGGGCGGGAAGCGGACCCAGCCGTTCTCGTCGACGCCGGCGATCGCCGCGCCGTCCGGGGAGCTGATGTGCACCTCGGACGCCCGGGCCGACAGGCCGCCCGCCGGGGCCAGGACCAGCTCGCCGACCGGCTGCTTGCCCTCCCAGCGCAGGTGGACCGTGGGCCGGTCGCCCGCGATCCACGCCGTCGTCAGGTCGCCGTCGGTGAGGTTGCGCGCCCCGAGGCCCGCGCCGAGCCGTGCCGTGGAGTCGGCGGTGGCGACGATCCTGGCCTGCTGCTCGGGAGCCACCTCGTACAGCAGCTCGTCGAGTTCCTCGCCCGGCACCGGCACCGCCGTCGCCTTCACCTCGTACGTCCCGGCGGCGGGGGTGCTGAAGCGGCGGTGCAGACCGGCCTCGGTGCCGGTCGCGGAGAGGCCGGTCGGGTCGGAGGCGCGGTGCAGGGAGACGACGGTGGCGGACGCGGTGGCGTCGTCCGCGTCGGAGGGCAGCCGCAGCATCCGGGTCACCTGCACGTCGGGCAGGTCGATCTCGGAGAAGCCCGCGCCGGTCAGCCCGGTCCGGCGCTCCACCGAGTCCGTGATCGTCAGCTTCATCCACCGCGTGGCACCCTCGGGCGCCTTGACGCTCTGCGTCGTGCCGTTCGGCCGGAGGAAGCTGGTCCGCGCGCCCTTCTCCGTCTCCACGCGCACCTTCGTCGCCGCCGCCCGCACGCTCTCCTGCGGCAGCGGCGTGACCTTGAAGGAGGACGGCATGTCGTAGGAGCCGGTGAAGCCGATGCGCAGCCACTGCCCGTCCGGCGTGTCCGGGGCGCCCTCGGCCCACGCGGTGTCCGGGTTGCCGTCGAAGGCGTTGACCGGGTCGTACTGCGGCAGGTGGAACAGCCAGTTGCCGTACGAGGACGCCGTCACCGAGCGGGCGCCGCGCAGCTCGGCCACCGTCTGGTGCTCGACGCCCTCGGCCGGCAGGATCTGGCGCGGCTTCTCGCCCGGGTCCTGCTGGGCGTCGGGCGCGTTGCGCTCGTCGCGCGTGTACGTGTACGAGGTACCGGCGTTGACCACCCCGAACCGGGTGTCGGCCCGCCGCATCCCGTCACCCACCACCTGCACGGCCGGGGTGCCGAGCCCCGGGTGGTTGTCGCCGGTCAGGACGGCCGCCCGGCCGCGCAGCCCGGACGCCAGCGGCAGCAACGCCTCGGGCCCGCCGGACACCACGGCCGTGTCGGCGACCGGGGCGAGCCCGGCCTGCCCGGGCCGGATCACGTCGTCCCCGGCCGGCCGGTAGATCTCCACGGCCCGCTGCCGCGGGTACAGCCCCTCGACCTGGAGCGGCGCGTCCTGCGCGATCCGCCCGCCGGTCATCACCGGCCCGAGCCCCGTCACCCGCTCGTACCCCGACTGTTCGAGGGTGCGCTTGACGGTCGCGGTCGGCACGGAGCCGATCTGGTCCGGGTCGAGGTCGTTGCGGACCACGACGTAGTACAGCCCGGCCCGGCTCAGGTAGTCGGCGAGGCCCGGCACTTCGGACCCGGACAGCAGCGCCTGCTCGACGGCGTCCATGGCGCGCCGGTTGCCGGGCGTGCCGAAGGGGACGTAGTCGCGCTGCGCCCACCGCGACTCGGCGAGCACGTCGAGGGGCTGGTCGATGGGCGAGCCCCAGGTGTAGATGCCGTGCGCGGTCGCCGGGACGACCAGGGCGCGGGAGTCGGGGGAGTACTTCTCCAGCCAGTCGGCCGTGGCCTGCCAGTAGGTGGGGAGCTTCCGGAAGGAACCCGGGTTGAGGATCGAGCCGTTGAGGTACGGCCACAGCAGCCCCGGCAGGATCAGCACGGCCGCGACCAGCGGGGCGAAACGCCGGCCGCGCACCTGCCGGGCCCCGCGCGGCTCGGCCGCCACACCGACCAGGTGGGCCAGACCCAGCACGAGCGCCAGGGCGAGCCCCGTCTGGAACTTGTAGATGTTCCTGAACGGCGACAGCCACCCGTCCAGCCAGCCCTGCATCACGTCGTGGAACGGCGCCCCGAACGCCCCGCCGTACCCCGCGAGCAGCACCAGCGCCGTCACGAGCACCGTCAGCACCAGCCACCGCCGCTCGGGCATGTCCCGCCGGGCGAGTCCGGCCAGCCCGAGCCCGGCCGCCAGCGCCGAGCACACGATCACCAGGACCGACGAGGCCACGGCCCACCCCGCGGGCAGCCAGGCCTCACCGAAGTGCAGATAGGCCACCCAGTTCCCGGCGCCGCGCAGCGCCTCGGTCGCCGACATGGTGTCCGTCGTCGTCCGCGCGGTCTCGATGTACGGCAGGAAGTTCTCGCCGTAGACGCCGAGCAGCAGCAGCGGCACCCACCACCAGGCCGTCACCACGATCACCGCCGGGGCCCACCAGGCGATCAGCTTGCGCATCCGTGGCCCCGGCGGCCGGGACAGCAGGTACAGCCCGACCGGCAGCAGGGACGCCAGTGTCGCCGACGCGTTCACCCCGCCCATGAACGGCACGAGCAGCGCCGAGCGCAGGGCGGCGACCCGGGCCGCGAACCGCTCGTCGGCCAGCGGCAGCAGCACCCACGGCAGGAACGCGCCGGGCAGCGCAGCGGCCGACGTCGACCCGATGACGGTCGTGAACAGCGGCCACAGCGCGTACGCCGCGGCCCCCAGCAGCCGGGAGGCGCCGCTGCCCACCCGCAGCCGTTCGGCCAGCCTGAGCGCCCCCCAGAAGGCGACGGAGACGATCAACGACATCCACAGCCGCTCGGCCAGCCACACCGGCAGCCGCACCAGGTCGGCCAGCCAGTAGAACGGCAGCATCGGCCACAGATAGCCGACGTACTGGTCCTGGATGCCGCCGAACCCGGCCCGGTCGTGCCACAACTGCCCGAGGTCGGCGAGGAACTGGCCCGGGTCGGTGGTCACGCCGAGCTTGGTGTCGAAGGTCTGCCGCCCTGGCCGCACCACGAGGAACAGCACGAACACCACGGCCCAGAAGCCCAGCAGCCAGCGCCGCGACCGCGGGCCCTCGGGGGGCCCCGACGCGGTCGCGGTGGTGGGGACGGCTGCCGGTGGAGGAGCCTGGACCGTGGTTGTCATGTAGGACACCGCCGCAGAATGAGGAGGAGGTTCCAGGTGGCGAACTCGCGGATGCCGGGCGCCTTGACGACGGCCTCCGCGAGGAAGGGCCAGTAGCGGGAGCGCGCCGAGACGACCGTGACGTCGTCGCGGGCCCGCACCTGCCGCAGGGTGGAGCCGATGTGCACCGCGAAGAGGTTCTCGCCGAGCGTGTGCTTGGCGGGCCTGCCGGTCCGCCGCAGGTAGCGGGCCCGGGCCCGCTCGGCGCCGAGGTAGTGCCACGGGGCCCACTCGTGCCCGCCCCACGGCGACAGCCAGTTGGTGAACGACACGTAGATCAGCCCGCCGGGCCGGGTCACGCGGGCGAGTTCACTGAGGAACGTCTCGGGGTCGGCCACGTGCTCCAGCACGTTGGAGGAGAAGGTGACGTCCGCGACGCCGTCCCTGAGGGGCAGCAGGTACCCGTCGGCGACGACGGCGGAGTCGGGGGGCTTCTCGCCGAGTTCGGTGACGTCCGGCTCGAAGAGGAACGCGTGCGCCCCGCGTCTGCGGAACTCCTCGGTGAAGTACCCGCTGCCGCCGCCGACGTCCAGGACGGTACGCCCGGCGACGGGCCCGTCGTAGGCCTCGACCTGGTCGACGGCGTCCCGGGCGAGCAGGGAGTAGCAGCTCTCGGGATCGTCCTGTTCGTGGAGGAAGGCGCGGAACAGGGCAAGAGATCTACGAAACGAGGGGTCGTGTCGATAGGGGCGCGGTGCTGAGACAGGTGCGGCTCCGCCGCGTCGGCGCATGGGTGGTATCACGGCCCCCAGCCCCTCACCGCCTCCGCGGCCACCACCCGGAACTGCCGCACGGTCCGGTCCCACCGGAACTGCGCCGCCCGCTCCCGGGCCGCCTTGCCCATCAACTCCCGCCGCCGCGCGGACAGCGCGAGCGCGCACCACGCGGCGGCGAACGAGGACTCGCCCCGCGCGAGGACGCCGGTCTCGCCGTCGATCACGGAGTCCTTCAGCCCGGGCACGTCGAAGGCGACCGCCGGTGTCTCCCGCGCCGCCGCCTCCGTCACGACCAGTCCCCACCCCTCGACGGCGGAAGGGTGCAGCAGCAGCCAGGACGCGCACAGCAGCCGGTGCTTCTCGGCCTCCGTCACATACCCGGTGAACTCCACACCGGGTCCGGCGAGCCGCTCGAGACGGGCCCGCTCCGGCCCGTCCCCGACGATCACCAGCCGCCCGCCGGTCACCGGCCGCACCCGCTCCCACAACCGCAGCAGCAGATCGATCCGCTTGTACTCGACGAGCCGCCCGACGGCGACGAACAACGGCTCCGGCGAGCGCTCGGCCCGCGGCCCCGGCTCCTCCACGCCGTTGTGCACGACCCGGATCCGGTCCCGCTCGACGCCGATCGCCCGCAGGGCGTGCGCCGTCGAGGAGGACACGGCGACGAGCAGGTTCCGCTGCTGCGCCCCGGTCAGCGCCCAGTGCTCGAGTCTTCGGCCGATCCGCGCCGCCGGGGCCAGCGGCCCGCCGAAGCGCATCTTCCACAGGTCCGTGTGGACGTGGTTGACCAGGCACAGCGTCGGCCCCTGGTGCCACAACGGCGCCAGGTAGGGCATGCCGTTGCACACCTCGACCAGCAGATCGCAGTCGCCGACCTGCCGGGCGAAGGCCGACCGGGCGCGCAGGTAGTGCCCGTACGGGCCGCCCGCCGACACGACCCGGTAGTCGCGGAAGGCCGCGGGACCCCCGCACAGCAGGGTCACCTGGTGGCCCAGTCGGGTCAGTCCGTCGGCGAGCTTGTCGACCAGCAGCTCGGAGCCGCCGGCGGACGGGTTGTCCAGGTCGCGGTGGGCGAGGAACACGATCCGGCGCGGATGTGGGGGGAGCGCCGGGGGGTGCTGCGACGCGCTGGGGGACGCGGTGCGCAGCGAGGACGGCACGTGCTGGGGCATGGGTGCTCCAACTCGTCTCGGGGTGCGGAACTCAGCGTGGGGAACACGTGGGGGGTCTGCCCTTGCGGGGGTCGGCCTGTGGGGGGCCTGAGCTCTTCCTGGGAGGGGAGTGTGGACGGGTTGTGCTCGGGTGGGGTTGGACAGTTTTCGCCCGGACGTTCGCCACGGCTACTCACCGACGTGACAATTTCGGGCTTTGTTAGAGCTGACGTCACATCACATCGTGAGGGTGGGCTGGGGCATATCCGATGAATCGGACGGAGCGGGGTGCTCCGGCTCCTTCCGCCCACGCGCCACGAGAACGACACCGACCACCGCGAGCACGAAACCGCCCACGGCCGCCCCGATCGGCAACGTCACGCCCACCAGCCGGAGTTGGCCGCTGTCCCGCTTCGCCTGCCGTACCGCCTCCCGCTGTGTCTCGGTCGTGAAGGAGATCTTCCGGCTGTCCAGCAGCACGGCCGCGTCCTTCTTCCCGCCCGGCGCCCGCAGGGTCCGCTTCGGCCCGGTCTGCGCGTAGATCACCCGGCCGGTGGCCTGGTCGACGACGAGCTCGAAACCGTGGTTGGAGTACCACTCCTCGGCCAGCACCTGCGGCCGGTTCGGCTGGTCGACGAGGGTGCCGGGCACCATCCGCGTGCCCGTCCTGGTCGGCGGCACCGAGCCGGTGAACTTGTAGCCGGTGTAGCCCTGGACCTTCTCGGTGCCCCGGTAGCGCAGCACGACCGTGTCGCCGAGGGTGTTGTCCCACCACTGGTAGGAGCGTTTCTGCACGTCGAACGGGAACTTGAGGTAGGCCTCGCCCTCGATGTACGGCTTCTCGCCGCAGCAGTGCACGGGCCGGGTGGTCTTCCGGTCCATCACCCAGCGGTGCGGGGTGAAGTCCAGCGCGTCGTGCGGGTCGGCGGCCGGCAGCGACTTGTCGGTGTCGACCGTGGTGGTCACGTCCCAGACGGCCTTGCCGCTGCGTTCGCTGTCGGCGACGTTGCCCCGCACCCGCTGGGTCACGGTGATCTTCCGGTCGGGCACCGTCTCGATCCGGTCAGTGTCGAAGACGCTGCCCCGGCCTTCGTAGACGGCGGTCGTGTCGATGTCGATCGGGTTCACCGCGGCCCGCGGCTGCACGTACCAGGCGAGCAGGGGCGCCAGCACCAGCAGGAACGTGCCGAGACCCAGCAGGACCAGGGAAAACGGAGAGGTTGTACGGCGCATCCGGGCACTCCAGTGGCTTGGGACGGCTCGACGTACGAGAGGGCCGGCACGGCGGCGGAATGCTCGCGTGCGGCTGGGCCGGGAACCGTAGGCGGCTCTTGACGGGGTGTCAATGCTTGTCGAGACTGGGCGCGACAGGCAGGGACGGGGTGCCGGGGTGGGGCAACCTCCGGACCGTATCCGGACGAATCCGGACAGAGAGGCTGACCCTGCGATGTCCAGACTGCTCGCTGCCGCGCTGACCGTCGCGCTCGCCGCCGCCCTCGCCGTGGGCGCCGCGCTGGGCGTGGTCGCGCTGCTCGAAGCCACACCCGACCAGCCGAACACGCCCTTGATCACCTACGAGCAGGCCGGCCAGGGGAGTTGACGGATGACGGCCGCCCGCACCGGAACCGTCACCGCACGCTCGGCCTGGCACGACGTACCGCGCTTCCAGGTGCGCCGGTTCGCCGCCATCGCCATGGCCGAGGCGCCCGAGCTCGCCGAGGAGATCCTCCGCGAGATCCAGCGCGAGTACCCGCACCTGCCCGTCGTCCTCGACGACTCCGGCGAGCCGATGGCCCTGGTCGGCATCCGCCGCGCCATCGAGGTGTTCGTGCAGCACCTGGAGCACTCGGAGGGGCGCCCGACCGTCCCGCCGGGCGTCTTCCAGGACTTCGGCCGCGGCGAGGGCCTGAACGGCCGCTCCCTCGACTCCCTCCAGGCCATCTACCGCATGGGCGTACGCCTGGCCTGGCGCCGCTTCGCCGACATCGGCCAGCGCGTGGAGATCCCGCCCCCGGCGATGTACGAACTCGTCGACGCGGGCTACGAGTACCTGGACGGCCTCGTCGACCAGTCCGTGCGCGGCTACGCCGAGGCGGCGGCCCGCCAGGCCGGCGAACGCCTGCGCCTGCAACGCCGTCTCATGGAACTGCTGCTGGCCGAACACCACCGCGGCGACCCCACCGAGGCCCTCACCGAACGGGCCGCCCGGATCGGCTGGCCCCTCCCGGCGAAGGTCGCCGTCGGCGTCCTGCTCCGTCCCGCCCGCGAGGCGATGGCCCCCGCGGTCGGGCAGGGGGTCCTGCTCGACATGGAATACGAACAGCCCCGCATGGTCGTCCCCGAGCCGGACGCCGCCGGCCGCCCCGAGCTGCTGCACCGGGCCCTGGCCGGCTGGTCCGGCGCGATCGGCCCGCCCGTCCCGCTCACCGACGCGGCGAAGTCCCTGCGCTGGGCGGAGGCGGCGGTACGCCTGATGGAACGGGAGCTGCTCCCCTCGGGCGAGGTCCTCTACTGCACGGAACACACCGAGGCCCTGGTCCTCCTCCAGCCCGAGGAACTGATCGACGACCTGGCCCTGCGCTGCCTGGCCCCCCTGACCCACTGCGGCCCCACCCACGGCCGCCGCCTCGCGGAAACCCTCCTGGCCTGGCTGGAAACCCGCGGCGGAGCCCCCGAGGTCGCCACCCGCCTGGGCGTCCATCCTCAGACGGTCCGCTATCGCCTCCGTCAGATCCGCGAACTCTGGGGCGGCGAGATCGACGATCCCGACCGGCGCTTCGAACTGGAACTGGTGCTGCGGGCGCAGCGGCTGCGGGGGGAGCTGGGGGTGGTGCGGGGGCGGCGGTGAGCGGGACCGGCGGACCCGGCGAAGCGCACCGCCACCGCGCTGTCACACCGTGGCCCGCTCCCTCGCCGCCCGCCCCGACGCCGGAGCGTCCAGGTGCGCCACCACCGAGTTGTGGAACCGGTGCACGGCGTCGTCGACGCTGCGGATGAAACCGGACTCGGCGCTGCCCCGGCCGCTGCCCATGCCCTTGAACAGGGACAGCCGGAAGCCGGTGATGCGGGTGGCGCCGTCCTTCGGGAGGAGATCGCCCGGTTCGGGCCGCAGCCGCTCCAGCGTGCCCCGGGGGCCGCCCGCCTCGCCCTCCACCAGCGTCTCGACGTGCAGGTCCGCCGGTGCCTCGGCGAGACGGCGGATCAGGCGCTTGGCCCAGGTCAGGGGATAGCCCTGCTCGGGAGCCGGGATCTCGACGGACGTACGCAGCTTGGCCGTCCGCAGATCCGCGCTGATGCCGAGCAGCCCGGGTACGCCCTCGACCCGCAGCTCCGCCTGGAGCCTGCCCTCCAGGCACAGTTGGTCCGCCAGGCGAGCACGGCGGGCCCCGGGGTCGGTGCCGCGCCGGGCACGCTGGGCGGGCAGCACCTTCTGCCCGAGTTCACCGCCGAGCCGCAGGCAGACCTGGCGGATGAGCCGCTCCCAGCTCTCGACGACCTCCAGGGCACGGGGGTCGCCCTGGCAGAGGGTCTCGTCACTGATGCCGTTGCGGACCGGGACCCAGGCCGAGCCCATGTTCTGGAACCCGTGGCACCCGGAGTTCTCGTGCTGGAGGTAGTGCAGGAGGTCCTGGAGCAGCCAGGTGCGCGCCGCGTTCCCGACACCCTCGTGGCGGATCAACATCTGCGCCTGGTGGGCCACTTCGGCCCACGACAGGTGCCAGAGCGCCACCTGGTGCTTGCGCCGCCGGTCGATCTTGACGTCGACCAGCGGGCTGCCCTCCAGCGCGACGTCGTTCGACAGCGTGATCACGGCCTCGTAGCCGCGCCGGGCCGCGATGTCCATGTAGGCCTGCACCTGATCGGACTTCAGGGGGTTGCCGTTGGTCTTGGTCTCCACGAGCGCCGTCCACAGCTTCCCGGCGCGCTCCACGCGGATGATCCCGTCGGGGCGCCGAGGCGTGTCCCCGTGCGGCAGGGAGACCTCGGTGAAGGTCTCCATGCGGCCGGACGGCGCGCCGAAGGGAGCGGTGATCCGCCTGCCGAACCGAGGCACCTGGGTCATCACCGACAGCAGGACCGATGTGGAGCGCATCTCCCGGTCCCGGTCACTCTTGAGCGCCGACACCGGAAAGAGCCGGGCCTGCTTCCAGGACTCGTTCTCCGCGAGGCTCTTCACCGGCGCCCTGGGTGGCGTGACCTTCTTCTTCGCGGTCCGGGGCCGGGCCGCCCGCTTCCTCGGGGCGACCTCCTCGTCGGCGGGCGGACGCGGTGCCGGGACGGCGCCCAGCGGCGTCGCCTGCGGCTGGGCATCGAGGGCGGGGGCGTCGGCGGGCTCCTCGTTGACCGGTTCTTCCGTGACCGGTGGTTCCGTGACCGCCGTCCCGGACTCCGCCTCGTCTTCCGTCCCGGACTCCGCCTCGTCGTCCGTCCCGGACTCCGCCTCGTCGTCCGTCCCGGACTCCGCCTCGTCTTCCGCGCCGGGCTCCGCCTCGTCGTCCTCGATGTCGACGCCGAAGTCCGTCGCCAGCCCCGCCAGCCCGCTCTCGTATCCCTGCCCGACGGCCCGGAACTTCCACTCCTCCCCGCGCCGGTACAGCTCACCGAAAATGATCGCGCTCACCGGGCCGGGGTCGTCGATGACGAACCGCAGCAGGCTCTCGCCCCCCGCGTCGGCCAGCGTCACCCGCAGGTCGTCCAGTTCGGCGAAGCGTGCCTGCTCGTAGCGGCTCGCGGCCACGACGATCCGCTCCACGCCGGCCGGGACGGCGGTCAGGTCGAAGCTGATCCGGTCCTCGCTGCCGTCCGCCGTGGGTTCCTTGCCCAGCAGTTGCACGCTGCCGTCGGAGGCCACGGGGTTGTTGTAGAAGTAGAAGTCGGCGTCGCTTCGAACCTTGCCGTTCGCGTCCAGCAGCAGCACGGACACGTCGGCGTCGCCCTCACCGGTCGGGCTGGACCAGCCCAGGCTGACGATCGCGGAACCGACGTTCTCGCTCAGAGCCGTCAAAGAGACGTTCGAGCCCATGGTCATGTCGTGCACAGAGATCCCCCCACCCTGCGACACCTGTGACGTGTCGCACACTGCGCACTTTAATGTGCACGGAATGTGCTCGTGGTGCGCTCGTCGGTTTCCGCCCGCTGCGTCTCTCCCCATTGCCCGGGCAAACCTCTATGGCTAGCCTGTGTTCGTCATGCCGATCGCCTGTTGATATCTCGAACGTCGGTTTCCGGAGCACAGGCGCCTGAGACACATAGGGAGGGGGCCGGTCGTGGGACGCCTCGTACCAGCAGTGACCCGGGCTCTCGACATTCTCGAGCTCTTTCTCGACGGGGACGGGACGCTCTCCGCCCCGGACATCGTGCGCAAGCTCCAGCTGCCGCGCACCACCGTGCACGAGCTGGTGACCACGCTCGCCGCCCGGAAGTACATCGTCCCCGTGCCCGGACAGCCGGGACGCTACCGGCTCGGCGTGCGCCCGTACCAGCTCGGCGCCCGTTACGCCGAGCAGCTCGACCTCGCCGCCGAGGGGCAGCTGGTCGCCCGGTCCGTCGCCGAGACCTGCGACGAGACCGTGCACGTGGCGATCCTGGAGGACACGGACGTCATCTACATCGCCAAGGTCGACTCCACGCACGCCGTGCGGATGGTGTCGGCGGCCGGCCGCCGGCTGCCCGCCCACTGCACCTCCGTCGGCAAGATGCTGCTGGCCTCCCTTCCCGAGCAGGAACTCGCCGCGCGGATCCCCGACGGCGCCGAACTGGTCGCGATGACCCCCAACAGCATCACCGACCCGGCCGCCCTGCGCGAGACCCTGGCCGAGATCCGGGAGCGCGGCCTCGCCGTGGAGCGCCGTGAGTCCAATCCGGACGTGAGCTGCGTGGCCGCCCCGGTCCGCGACCGCACCGGGCAGGTCGTCGCCGCCCTGTCGATCTCCGTGCCCATGATCCGCTGGAGCGAGGACCGCCGGAGCGAGCTGGAGCAGCTCGCCGCGAAGGGCGCCGCCGAGCTGTCCGAGCACCTCGGCCACCGGAGCCCGGCATGACGAGGCCGTACGAGGTCGCGGTCCGGGCCGAGGCCGAGCTGGGCGAGGGGCCGACCTGGGACGCGGCGGCCGGCCGGCTCCTGTGGATCGACATCCTCGGCTCCCGGGTGCACACCTACGACCCGGCGACCGGCCACCGCACGCTCCGGCGCACGGAACAGCACGTCGGCGCCGTCAAGCCGCGCGCCGGCGGCGGGCTCGTACTGAACCTGCGCGACGGGGTCGGTCTCCTGGACCCCGACGGCACCTTCCGCTGGCTGCACCACGAGCCCGTCCCCGGCCGCCGCGCCAACGACGCGGCCGTCGCGCCCGACGGCACGCTGTGGGCCGGCACGATGCGCTACGACGAGGCGCCGGGGGGCGGCACGCTGTCCCGCGTCACCGGCGAGGGCACCGTGGACGTCGTGCTCGACGACGTCGCCGTCAGCAACGGCACGGGGTGGAGCCCCGACGGGCGCCTGATGTACTACATCGACTCCCCGACCCGGCGCGTCGACGTCTTCGACCACGCGGACGGGCGGATCTCCGGGCGGCGCACCCTCGCCGAGATCGAGGAGGGGGCCGGTTTCCCCGACGGGCTGACCGTGGACGCCGACGGGTGCGTCTGGGTGGCGCTGTGGCAGGGCGCCGCGGTGCGGCGGTACACCCCCGACGGCCGGCTGGACCGGGTGGTCGAGCTGCCGGTGCCGCTGGTGACGGCCTGCGCGTTCGGCGGGGCCGACCTGACCGACCTGTACATCACCACCGCCCGTACGGGGCTCACCGAGCCGCCCGCGCTCGCGGGTTCCCTGTTCGTGGTGCCCGGGGCGGGCAAGGGACTGGCACAGCCCGCGTTCGCCGGCTGACCGGAGACAGAGCAGAGGGGGCGGGCCCCCGGGGCGTCCGCACACGAGGACGCGGACGGGGGGCGGACGGGGGGCGCACCGCCCCGCCCCCGGGTCTCACCCCCGTCTCAGCGCCCCGTCCGGTCCAGCCTTCGCAGAATCGCGCGTTCGTCCTCCGTCAGCGGCGCCCCCACCGCCGCCGGCAACGGCGGCCCGTTCAGCGTCGCCAACACCGTCGAGGGCCGGAGCAGCCGCGTCGGCCCCGTCGTCATGCTCATCACGTCCCACAGCGCCGACGCCGCCGGGTACGAGCCGGTCGCCGTGCGGATCAGGCGGCGCGTGTAGGCGGTGACCAGACGGTCGGCGACCCCGGGCGAGCCCCCGCGCGTCCCGGGGTACCAGACGTCCTGGCTCACCGCCATCGTCCACGCGGCCTCCACCGGCGCGGCCACCCGCCGCTGCACCCGCCGGGCCAGCCCGGGCGCGTCGAGGCCGGACCGGCGCAGCTCCCCGTCCAGCTCCCGGGCGCCCAGCGCGGCCACCGACATGCCCTGCCCGTAGGCCGGGTTGAACGTGGCCAGCGCGTCACCGAGCACCACCAGGCGGTCGGGCCAGGAGCGCACCTTCTCCAGGTACCGGCGGTGATTGCTGGTGCTGCGGCTGACGTGGACGTCGGTGAGCGGCTCCGCGCCGGAGATCAGCCGGCCCACGATGGGGTCGGGCAGGTCCAGGGTGTACCGCAGGAACGCGTCCGGGTCGGACGGCGGTTCGCCCCCGCCCCGGGTGCCGGCGAGGCTGACCATCCAGCGGTCGCCCTCGATCGGCAGCACCATGCCGCTGCGGCCGGGCCGCCCCTGGTACGGGTCGCTCTGCACCATGGTCAGGGGGAAACGGCCGGCTCCCTCGGGAGTGCGGTAGAGGCGGGTGGCGTTCACCAGACCGGCGTCCACGGTCTTCTCGCGCACGTCGCCGACGCCCAGCCCCGCCAGCCAGGTCGTGATCCGCGAGCCGCGTCCGCTCGCGTCCACCACGAAGTCCGCGGCGAGTTCCTCCTCGCCGCCCGCGGCCGACAGCCGCACCCCGGTCACCCGCTGCCGCGAGCCCGTCAGCTCCAGCACCCGCGCCTTGCGGATCTCCACCCCGGTGCCGTCCAGCACGGCGCCCCGCACCGCCCAGTCGAGCAGCGCCCGGGTGCAGGTCAGCATGCGCGGTCCGGGGTGACGCCAGCGCCGCAGCCAGCCCTCGGGCGTGAGGGCGACCATGCCCGAGCCGAGCGGTATCTCGTGCGCGCCGGCGGCGAGCAGGTGCTTGCGCATGCTCACGCCCGGCACCAGGTCCTCCATGGAGGCCAGTCCGCCGGCCATGAGGAGGTGCGCGTGACGTCCCTGCGGCAGGCCCCTGCGGTGCTCCGGCCCCTCGGGCAGGTCGTCGCGGTCGAGCACGATCACCTCGTCCGCGACGGCGGACAGGGCCGCCGCGGCCAGCATGCCGGCCAGACCCGCACCGATGACGACAGCTCTACGCGACATGCGACTCCTCGCACTCAGCCATGAAGGCTCCTTTGCCCTGCGGGCATTCCCCGATGCCCTGCGGGCATTCCCCGACGTCCGGCCGCGGCCGTGCGACGCACAACACCGGCCGCGGACACCGGTGTCGAGCCGTGCGGGCCTCGTCCCGGACAGCTCTCACCGTACCTTCACACACCGTGTCCGCGGCTTCCCGTGCGAAGCCGTTCCCGGCGGCGCGGTCAGCCGGTGAGCGACCGGCCGTCCGTGCGGTCGTGCGCCAGGTCCCGGATCGCCCGCAGGTCCTCCGTGCGGCGCAGGGCCCGGGACAGGGCGCGGATCTCGCGCAGCAGGTCCGTGGTGTCACGGGCGCCGGAGCCGTCGTCCTCCCGGGCCTGGTTCCTGGCGTCGACGGCGTCCAGGACGGCCGCCGTGGCGGCGAGCGCCTTCGCCAGGCCGGGCGGGTGACCGAGGGCGAGGGCGGCGGCGTGGTACCGCTCGCGCCGCTCCTCGTCGATGTGGCGGGCGAGCGGCAGCAGCACGTCGCGGATGAACGTCTCCCGGCGCACCAGCCGCAGTTCCGGGGACGCGCGCAGCAGGAACGGGACCCCCGTGCCGTTGACCGTCCTCATCAGCAGGTACAGCGGCCGCAGTTCGTGGTGGGCGTGCCGGACGTGCCAGCGGCCGTGCAGGTACTGACCGGCGTGCGGGAGGATGAACCCGATCGCGATGAGCACCGCCGACAGGCACGCGAGCGGCGGGGCGACGGCCGTGCTCAGCCAGTCCACGTTCCGCCCCGACCAACGGGCCACCACGGCGCTGATCTTGGCGGCGTCGAAGAGCAACTGCGCCGCGTAGCCCACGCCGAGGAACTTCAGCCCCCAGCGCAGCAGCGAGTCGAGCCCGTCCGTGCGGACCCAGTTCCAGATCAGCCCGTTGGTGACCAGGGCGGCCACGGTGTGCGCGAGCAGGTACAGCACGATCATCTCGCGCATGTACGGGGTGTTCGCGTAGTACGTGTCGAGGTCCCGCAGCCGTTCCTCCGGCACGTCCGCCAGGGCGAACAGCACCCACATCGCGACGATCACGCCCGAGTAGACGGCCACCACCCCGCGCATCGCGCGCCGGGTGCGGTCCGAGCGGTCGGACAGGCCGTTGCGCCAGGCGATGATCAGCAGCAGGCAGAAGGCGCAGAACGCGGTGAGCAGCGAATACACCCAGGGGCCGGAGAAGTTGGCCACCCCGGTGAGCCGGTTGACCCGGGCGATCGTCGACGGCGCGACGAAGACGAACACCGCGCAGGCGAGCAGCAGCAGTCCGCCGACCGCGCGCAGCAGCGGGTCCTTCCACAGCCGGATGATGCTCGGCAGCTTGATGGCCAGGGCGGCGGCCAGGACGCCCGCGGGGACCCACCAGAAGTTCGGGTAGAACTGGTTGACCAACTCGACCGGGCTCAGCGCCACCGCCGTCACGGCGCCGCACCCCCTCGCGGCCCCCGGTAGTACAGCGACCGCTGCACGGGTTCGAGGGGCACGTCCGGTCCGCGTCCCCCCGGCAGCAGGGGCCGGCACCCCGCCGCCAGCCGGTGGCCGAAGGCGTCGGCGTCGGCCTCGTCCCGCTCCCGGGAGCCGTTGCGGGCGGCGACCGCCAGCGCGACGTCCTCCCACCCGGGCCGGTCGGCGAACGCGTGGACCGCCGCGCCCCCGCCCAGGTCGTGCCGGTGCCCCGCGTGCAGGTGCCACAGTTCGTGCCCGAGGATGACCAGCTGCTGCACGGCCTCGGCCCGCTCCTCGACGATGACGAGGTCGAAGTCCTGGAACTCCACCCACAGGCCGGTCACTTCTATCTCGTCGGGGAAGCGCTCGAAACGCAGCTCGACGGGCCGCCCGCCGCGCCGCGCGCTCATCTCCTCGCACAGCGCCCGGCACAGCGACCGCACGTCGGCGGGCGGCTCGGGTCTCGCCCGGACCGCCGCGGCGAGCTGGGCGGCCAGGCCGCGCATGGCGGAGCCACGGCGCGAGCGCCTGAACGCGGCGGTGACTCGGGCAGCCATTGTCCGCGCGCCCGCGATGTCCATCGCTCCCCCTTCTCACCACCGGCCGACGGCTTGGCAGCGCGTCCGAGACTACGCGCCCGAAAGTGTGCGCGTCATGCGATCCGATGTCCGTAGTTCAACGGGGAACGACCGAAGTCGCCCAAAAGTCCTGCGCGAACTTCCTGTCCGACCCATTGACGCGCAAGCGCTTCCTCTTTACGGTCCCGTTCGAAGTTACGAGCGCTATTCGGTATATCGAACAGTAAGGGCAGGGCATGGGACGACCTGACCTGAACCGCAGGCAGCTTCTAGGGGGGCTCGGAGGACTCTTCGTCGCGAGCAGCTTCGGCTTCGCCGCACTCGGCACCGGAGCCGACGCACTCGCCTCGGACGCGGAGACGCGGGTGCGGTACTGGAACCTCTTCAGCGGCGGCGACGGCTCCAACATGATCGCGATGCTGGACGCCTTCCGCGCGGCCAACCCGGACATCGCCGTGAAGGACTCCACCCTCCAGTGGGGCAACCCCTTCTACACCAAGCTCGCCATGGCCGCCGCGGGCAACCGCGCCCCCGACCTCGGCGTCATGCACCTCGGCCGCGTCACCGGCTTCGCCCCCGGCCGCCTCCTCGACCCCTGGGACGTCGGCCTCCTCGCCAAGTACGGCGTACGGGAGGAGGACTTCAACCCCGCGCTGTGGAAGCGCGCCGTCATCGACGGCGAGCTGTACGCCCTCCCGCTCGACATCCACGTCCAGCTCTGCTTCTACCGCAAGGACGTGCTGAAGAAGGCGGGCCTGCTCGGCGACGACGGGCGGATCGTGCCCGTCACGTCGACCGACGAGTGGTTCGACGTCCTCAAGGAGGCCAGGAAGGCCACCAAGAAGGGGCTGCAGACCATCGGCTTCTGGCACAACGACCAGAACTTCCAGTGGTGGTTCTTCGTCGCCTTCTACACCCAGCTCGGCGGCACCTGGTTCAACGCCGCCGGCACCGAGGTCACCTTCGACACCGACAAGGCCCAGCAGGTCCTGGAGTTCCTGCGCCGGCACGTCAGCGACGGATACGCCAACCCCGGCTTCGGCGGCGGCGCGGGCGCCGAGCAGTTCCTCAACGGCTCGCCGTTCGTCTGGGAGGGCAACTGGTCGGTGCCCGTCTTCTCCGGAGCGAAGCTCGACTACGGCGCCACCCCGCTGCCGCCCGTCTTCGGCAAGCCGGCCACGCACGCCGAGTCGCACGCCTTCGTCCTGCCGCACCAGTCCGACCGCGGCGGCGCCACCAACGAGGCCGCCCACCGGCTCGCCGCCTACGTCGTCCGGCACGCCCGGCAGTGGGCCGCCGGCGGCCACATCCCCGCCTACACGCCCACCCTGTCCACCGCCGCGTACAAGGAGCTGACCCCGCAGAGCGAGTACGTCTCCGCCATGGACCATCAGGCCACCGAGCCCAAGGTGTGGTTCGCGGGCTCCACCGGCATCCTCGCCCAGCGCGTCGGCCCGATCGTCGTCGCCTCGACGATGGGCTCCGCCACACCGGAGGCCACCGCCCGCCGCATGAAGGGCGCGCTCACCCAACTGCTCGCCATGAAGAACCCCATGGACGGCAAGACCGCCGCAGAAGGAGGTCCGGCCGCATGATGGCCACCAGCGCCCAGACCATCGCCGCGCCCGCACGGGCGAAGACCGCCGCCGCCGGCGCCACCCTCCGCCGAAGACAGGGCTTCCAGCACGGCGGCTGGTTCGTCGCCCCGTTCCTGGCGCTGTTCACCCTGTTCGTGATCTGGCCGCTGCTGCGCGGCGTCTACCTCAGCTTCACGGACGCCAACATCACCGGCGAGGGCGCGAGCTTCGTCGGCCTCGACAACTACCGCGAGGCCCTCAAGGACCCGCTGATGTGGGACTCCCTCGGCCACAGCGCCTACTTCACGGCCCTGGTCGTGCCCTGCATCACCGTCCTCGCCTTCCTCCTCGCGATGCTCGCCCACCACATCGAACGCGGCAAGTGGCTCTGGCGGCTGTGCTTCTTCGCCCCGTTCCTGCTGCCGTCCACCGTCGCCGGCAACCTGTGGCAGTGGCTGTTCAACCCCGGCACGGGCATGGTCAACCACGTCTTCGGCCTGGAGACCCCCTGGCTGACCGACAAGTCGTACGCGATGCTCGCCCTCGTCATCATGACCCTGTGGTGGACCGTCGGCTTCAGCTTCCTGCTCTACCTCGCCGCCCTCCAGGGCATCCCCGGCCACCTCTACGAAGCGGCCAAGCTGGACGGCGCCAACGCCTGGCACCGCATGGTCCACATCACCCTGCCGATGCTGCGCAACATCACCGGCCTCGTCATCGCGCTGCAGATCCTCGCCTCGCTCCAGGTCTTCGACCAGGCCGTGGTGATGATGGACTTCGGCCCCGGCCCCGAGAACTCGACCCGCACCTTCGTCCAGTTCACCCTCGAAGAGGGCTTCACCAGCTACCGCGTGGGCTACGCCTCCGCGATCTCCGTCATCTTCTTCGTGATCATCGCGGCCGTCGCCCTCGCCCGGATGTGGCTGCTGCGCAACCGTGAGGAGGCCGCCCGATGAGCATGGCCGCACAGCCGCGCAAGCCCTGGACCCCCAGCCAGATCGCCCTCACCCTGCTCGGCACGGCCGTCTCGGTCGTCTTCCTCGCCCCCTTCGCCTGGGGCCTGTTCACCTCCCTCAAGTCCGAGACGGAAGCCGTCGAGGTGCCCCCGCACTGGCTGCCGAAGGACTGGACGGGCCAGGCCTGGGAGGCGCTGTTCGCGTCCGGCAACATCACCAACTGGTTCGTGAACTCCCTGGTCGTCTCGGTCTGCGTGACGTCCGTGGTGCTCCTCGTCAGCGCACTCGCCGGCTACGGCTTCGCCCGCACCGAGTTCCGCGGCAAGAGCGCCCTGATGGGCCTGGTCATGGCGGGCCTGATGATCTCGCCCGCCGTCCTCGGCGTGCCGCTGTTCACCACCGTGCAGCAGATGGGCATGGTCGACACCTACTGGGGCATGATCCTGCCCCAGTGCGCGCCCGCCGCGATGGTCTACATCCTCTACAAGTTCTTCCAGGGCATCCCGCGCGAGCTGGAGGAGGCCGCGTTCATCGACGGCGCCGGACGCTGGCGGGTGTTCTTCACCATCGTCCTCCCGCTCTCCCGCCCCTCCCTGGCCGCGGTCGGCATCTTCACCTTCATCGCCTCCTGGAACAACTTCCTGTGGCCCTACATGGTGACCAACAACCCCGACCTGATGACCATGCCGAACGGCATCGCGACCGTCATGAACTCCTACGGCATCCAGTGGGCCCAGCTCATGGCCGGCGGCCTGATGGCCGGCCTGCCGCTGATCATCGTGTTCGTCTTCTTCCAGCGGCAGATCGTGGCGGGCGTCGCCCACACGGGATTGGCGGGCCAGTGAGCGCACGCAGAGCGATCACCGCCGTGGGGGCGGCGCTCCTCCTCGCCCTCCTCCCCGGCACAGCCCAGGCGGACGCCGGTTACCCCCAGCCCCAGCCGATCACCGGCCAGCAGATCATCCACGACCCAACGGTGATCCGCCTCAAGTCCGGCGGATACGTGGCCTATTCGACGGGCGGCGTCATCGGCGCCCGCACGTCGAAGGACACAAAGCAGTGGGACGACGCGGGCAACGCCTTCGCCACGCCCCCGAGCTGGTGGTACGAGTACAACGACACCGGCGACCCGTGGGCCCCGGACATCTCCTACCGGGCGGGCCGGTACTGGCTGTACTACGCCGTCTCCTCCTGGGGCACCAACCACTCCGCGATCGGCGTCGCCACCTCCCGCACCGGCCTGCCCGGCACCTGGACCGACCACGGCAAGGTCTTCAGCTCCGAGACCACCGACACCTGGAACGCCATCGACCCGGCGATCATCGAGGACCGAGGCCGGCTGTGGATGTCCTTCGGCTCCTACTGGACCGGCATCCGCATGATCGAGCTGAACCCGGCCACCGGCAAGGCACTCCCCGGCGCCGACGTCCACCACCTGGCCACCCGCCCCGACGCTCCGTACGCGGTGGAGGGCCCGTACATCGTCCGGCACGGCCGCTACTACTACCTCTTCGCCTCCTACGACGCCTGCTGCTCCGGCGTGAACTCCACGTACCGGATCAAGGTCGGCAGGTCGACGAGCGTCACGGGCCCGTACGTGGACAGAACCGGCAAGTCGCTCCTGGAGGGGGGCGGTGACCTGCTGCTGGAGGGTCATGGAAGATACATCGGTACGGGAGGCCAGTCGGTCTTCCGGAACCGGGGCCAGGACTGGCTGGCTTACCACTACTACGACGCAGAGGACAACGGCACACCGAAGCTGGGCCTGAACCGGCTCGCTTGGGTGCATCACTGGCCTGTTGTCAAGTAATCCCGTTCTGGAAAGGCCCCCATGAGCAAGCCCACCGCCCGATTCACCCTCGACCCCGCCTTCACGGTCGGCGAAGTGAACCCCCGCCTCTTCGGCTCCTTCGTGGAACACCTCGGCCGCTGCGTCTACACCGGCGTCTTCGAACCCGGCCACCCCACCGCCGACGCCAAGGGCCTCCGCCAGGACGTCCTCGACCTCGTCAGGGAACTCGGCGTCACCGCGGTCCGCTACCCCGGCGGCAACTTCGTCTCCGGCTACAAGTGGGAGGACTCGGTCGGCCCGGCCGAAGAACGCCCGCGCCGCCTCGACCTCGCCTGGCACTCGACGGAGTCCAACCGCTTCGGCCTCTCCGAGTACATCGACTTCCTCCGCAAGATCGGCCCCCAGGCCGAACCCATGATGGCCGTCAACCTCGGCACGCGCGGCGTCGCCGAGGCCCTGGAACTCCAGGAGTACGCCAACCACGCCGAGGGCACCGCCCTGTCCGACCTCCGTGTCGCGCACGGCGACAAGGACCCCTTCGGCATCCGCCTGTGGTGCCTCGGCAACGAGATGGACGGCCCCTGGCAGACCGGCCACAAGACCGCCGAGGAGTACGGCCGCCTCGCCGCCGAGACGGCCCGGGCCATGCGCCAGCAGGACCCCGGCGTCGAACTCGTCGCCTGCGGCTCCTCCAGCCAGTCCATGCCGACCTTCGCCGCCTGGGAGGCGACGGTCCTCGAAGAGACCTACGACCTCGTCGACTACATCTCCCTGCACGCCTACTACTGGCCCGAGGACGGCGACCTCGACTCCTTCCTCGCCTCCGCCGTCGACATGGAGTCGTTCATCGACAACGTCGTCGCGACCGCCGACCACGTGGGCGCCCGGCTGAAGTCGAAGAAGCGGATCAACCTCTCCTTCGACGAGTGGAACGTCTGGTACCTGCCCGAGTGGGAGGCCCGCGCCAAGACCTTCGAGCAGGACGACTGGCCCGAGGCCCCGCGGCTGCTGGAGGACAACTACAGCGTCACCGACGCCGTCGTCTTCGGCTCGCTCCTCATCGCCCTGCTCCGGCACGCCGACCGTGTCACCGTCGCCTGCCTCGCCCAGCTCGTCAACGTCATCGCGCCGATCATGACCGAGCCGGGCGGCCCGGCCTGGCGGCAGACCACGTTCTTCCCCTTCGCGCAGGCCTCGCGCCACGGCCGCGGCCAGGTCCTGGACGTCCGCGTGGACTCCCCGACGTACGAGACGAAGAAGTACGGCGAGACCGACCTGCTGCACGCCACCGCCGTGCGCGCCGAGGACGGCACGGTCACCGTGTTCGCCGTCAACCGCAGCCGTACCGAGGCGCTGCCCTTGGAGGTCGCGCTGAACGGGCTCGACCTGAGCCGCGTCGTCGAGCACAGCGCCCTCGCGGACGCCGACCCCGACGCCCGCAACACCCTCGACGACCCCGAGCGGGTGGCCCCGCACACGGTCGACGGCACGGCCCTCCAGGACGGCACGCTGAGCGCCGTCCTGGAGCCGCTGTCCTGGAACGTGATCCGGCTGGCCTGACAGCCCCCGGTCAGCGTTCGATGCGCGGCTGGGCGGTCGTGGACGGCGGGGGCTCCGTCGTGCCGACCGCCCAGTAGCCGTCCGCCCCCGGCACCGTCGCCAGGGCGTTGACGACGACGGGGGTCGTGGCCAGCGGCCCCCGCTCGCTCACCCACGCCGCGCCGTCCCAGCGCAGGTAGTGGGCCCGGGTCTGGTCCCAGAAGTCCCAGCCGGAGATACGGTCGGGCCGGCCCTGCGCGTCGCCCACGATGCCGGTCAGCACTCCCACGCCGAACGGTGCCTTCACGTACTCCCAACCGGTGCCGTCGCCGTGCAGCAGCCGGACGCCGGGGGGCTTGCCGGGCGGGCCGCCGATGCCGTAGTCGTAGCCCGTCATCCAGATGTCGTCGCGGGCGACCGGGAGCAGCCCGGTGAAGCCGGCGCGGATCCCGCCGGGCGTCGGCAGCACGGTCCAGGCCGTTCCGTCCCAGCGGGCGACGAGCTCGGTGCCGTAGACCCAGATGTCGCCGCAGGGCGCTCGGTGGATGCCGTAGGGCGGGATGGTGGTCGTGGCCGGGGGTGCCTCCAGCCAGGTCCACTTGCCGCGGTGGCCGTGCAGCAGCACCGAGCCGTCGCTGTTCCGGCCGGAGACCCAGACGTGGCCCCGCGGGCCGGTCGTGACGGCGGCGAGGGAGGTGCCCGGCGCCCCGCGCCCGGGGAAGTCGGCCTCCCGCCATGTCGGTCCGTCCCAGGCGAGCAGCCGGGCGGTGCCGGAGGTGTCGGTGCCGACGGCCCAGGCGCGGCCGTCGGACGCGGCGGCGACGGAACCCAGATAGCCGGCGAAGCCGAGGCCGGTGCGCTGCCAGGCCGTGCCGTCCCACACGAGGGCCAGCGCCGTCCCCCGTTGATGGCCGTAGCGGCCCTGCTCGCCCACGGCCCAGGCGAGGCCGGGGCCGGCGGCCGCCACGTCGAGCAACTGGGCCGCCGGGGCGGCCTCCGGCGCGGTCACCGCCTCCCACTCGCGTGGTGCGCCACGGTCCCGGACGGCCGCCGCGGCCGGTCCGGCACCCGCCGGGACGAGCCCGAGCCCGGCCCCGGCACCGACCAGTCCGCCTAACCCACCGATGAAACGCCGTCTTCGCACGAGGTTCCCCTCCCTGTCGACAAGCCCTGAAGGGCCCACACGGTGAACCAGCGTCCCGGAGAAGGCAAGGCACGGGTACGGCTCGATCCGGTCACACCGGCTTGACGGGCACTCCTCCGGCCGCCGCGCCCAGCAGCGTCAGCCGCACGTCCCCCGGCCCCGACGGTGTGGTCCCGTCGGACAGCACCGCCAAGGCCAGTGTGTTCGCGCCACGTGTGCGCAGGATCCCGTTCGGCAGCACGAACGTGTGCTGCGGCCCTACGTCGTTGATGTACTGCCCCATGTTCCAGCCGTTGAGGAAGATCTGGACGCGGTAGGCCCGCTCCGGGTCGTCGTCGAGGACCAGTCCGACGGAGGCGTCCACGCCCGGGTCGACGTCCAGCCGGAAGCGCGTGCGGTACCAGGTGACGCCCTGCCTCCGGCCGGCCCCGGGGGAGCCGGTCTCGTCCCAGTCCCCGTCGTCGTGCTCCGGCAGGTGCCAGCCCTCGCGCTCCCCGTACAGCCCGCCGTTGTTCATCGGCCCGCGCACGGGGTCGGGTGTGGACGCGCCCTGGATCCGCCACGTCACCTCGGGGGAGGCGCCCTCGAAGGTGACGGCGGTCAGTCCGCGCGCGGCCTTGTGCGTGTCGAGCGCCCTGCCGTCCATGTCGTGCTGCATCGGCCGGACGAGCACGGACAGGACGTGCCGCTCCCGGCGCCCCTCCCGGCTCTCCTCACGGCTCTCCTCCCGGAATCGCTTCCGCATCTCCTCCGGCAGCCGGAAGGCGGCCTTCGCGGTCCACGTGCCCTGTCGCGCCCGCTCCTTGTCCGGCACCGGCATGCGGTGCGTGCCCAGCGGCTCGCCGTCCAGCCAGGCCATCAGCAGGCCCTGCGTGCCCGTGCTGTAGGAGAGGGCGACGGACGCGAGGGCGCTGTCACCCTCCCACTCGCCCCGGTACCAGACGTCGCCGTAGTGGAAGCCGTAGTCGTCGGCGAACAGGACGGGCTGTCCGTCGGGCACGGGGGTGGTGCTGAAGGTCGTCTTCCGGTCGGCCGTCGTCCAGCCCGAGTCGTCGAAGTCGGGGGCGGCCTCCGGGTTCTCGGTCCGCCGCCGCCAGCCGTCCAGGGCGGGCAGGGCCGGCCGGATCACGCCGGGCAGCGGCTTCAGCGCCAGCAGACTGCCGGAGGCGCTGATGCGGCAGGGCACCGGGCGCCCGTTCCAGGTGACGTGGGTGATCCCGCGCGGCCCCCACACCTCCAGGCCGGTCGCGCCGATGGTGTCGCCGGTGAGGTGGACGGTGGAGCCGCGCAGTTCGGCCGAGCGCAGCAGGGCCGGGCCGTAGACGAGGAGCGGGCCGGACGGCGTCTCCCAGGGCCACAGCCGCAGGGCGGTCGCGTCGTCGGCGAACAGCACCAGCATCGGCGTGTCCACGCCGTCGCCCTCGACCCGCACCCGGCTCAGCCCGCCGGCGCCGAGCGGCGCCGTGATGTTCAGCTTGCCGAGGTTGTAGGCCCAGGCGGGCTCCGCGTCCAGCCGCATGGGCGTCGGCTCGTCCGCGCACTCCAGCACGACCTGTGCCATCTCGCCCCGGCGGCCCGCGAAGACGGCGATGTCCTGCCGCCCTGCGGTCAGGCTCACCATGGGCTGCACGGTGGAGTGCACCAGCGTCCGCCTGCCGAGCTTCAGCCCGGCGGCGAGCAGCTTGGCGTCCCGCGCCGGGACGGTGACCGGCACGTCGATCCCCGCGTCCGGCAGCGTCGTGGAGACCGCCTCGCCGGAGTCGTTGCGCAGGACGTAGACGTGGGCGCCGGTGTCCGGGTTGGCCAGGTGGTAGACCTTGACCCGCTCGTCGGTGGCGCGCACGGTCCTCGCCCGGTTCAGCTTGGCGAGATCGGGCACGTGCCGCAGCAACTGCCCGATCTGGTGCATCGGGGCGAGCTTCGGGGTGGCGTTGCGGGCCTCGTCGAAGGCGGCGCCGTAGTCGTACGACGTGTAGACCGCCGGCGCGGGCAGCCAGCCCCAGGAGGTGCCGCCGAAGGTCATGTAGACGTTGTGCAGCGTGATGCCGTTGGCGAGGTTGGTGAGGTAGAAGCGCCGCTCGTACGCCGCGTCCCTGGTCCGGCGCGCCTCGGCGTACCCCTTGCCGTCGAACCAGGACCCGCCCCACGGGTCGAACCAGCCGCCGCCGAACTCCGGCACGAACCCGGGGGTGCGCGGACTGGCCGTGGCCCCGCCCTTCGCCCCGCCGGTCCCGAAGTGGCCCCAGTCGGGCGGCACCTCGTCCGGCTCCGGGTACCCGTCGAAGCCGTACAGCCAGCGGCCCTTCTCGCCGCCGGTGCCGAAGGACCCGGGCGCCCAGTACCCGTTCCTGCCCTTGTCGTTGTGGAACAGCGGCACGTCGATGCCGTCGGCGCGGACCTTCTCGTACAGGTACGACATGTAGGCGCGCCCGCTCGGGTCGTCGACGTGCGCGTCGTACTCGTTCTCGATCTGGTACAGCAGCACCGTGCCCGTGCCCCGCGTGAACAGCCGTTTGGCGACGATGGCGTTGACGGCGGTCAGCCACTCGTCGACGTAGCGCAGATACGTCGGGTCGGAGGTGCGGGCCCTGCCCTCGGTGGCGGTCAGCCAGCCGGGGAAACCGCCGGCGTCGACCTCGGCGTTGATGTACGGGCCGGGCCGCAGGATCACGTACAGGCCGGTCTCGGCGGCCGTGCGCAGGAACAGGTCCAGATCGCGCACCCCGGTGAAGTCGTACCGCCCGGGGGCGGGGGAGTGGTGGTTCCAGGCGACGTACACGCTCACGGCGTTGTAGCCGTGCGCCCGCATCTTCTCCAGCACGTCCCGCCACAGCGACGGGCTCGGCAGCCGGAACGGGTGCATCTCGCCCGACCAGAGCACCAGGCGCCGGCCGTCGATGACGAGGGAGTACCGGTCGAAGCCGATGGTGTGCCGCCTGCCGTCCGCGCGCGGCACGGGCGGCGGCGGGCCGGTGGGTACGCTCCGTGCCTGGTTGGCGGAGGTCGGCGACCCGCTGCCGGTCAGCGCGAAGCCGAGTGCGGCCGTGCCGGCGAGGGCGTGGAAGGTACGCCTGCTGAGCTCCAAGGGAGCGCCTCCTGCTGTGCTGCACGTGATCCTCATCGCGTGGAAGGCACCTTATGCGCCCGGGGGCATGGCTCGCCCGGCGGGCACGGCGGCTGCTCCCTCGGGCCGGCCCGGCCGCTGTGAATCACCGCCGGTGTGAATGGCCGGAGAGCGACCTGGCCGGACCCCGTTCCGCTGCGTACGATGCGACCGCTCCCGGCCTTCACAGCTCCTCCATGGAATGGTCACAGGTCGGGGGTGCGTGCGCTGTCGCCTTGTCATGCGCATGCCATTCAACGATCCACCCCCCACGAACGGATGGGAGAACCATGGCCGGTGGCCTGCTCCTGAGCGGCGCGATCGCCGCGCTGCTCACCAGCGCACTTCCCGCGCAATCCCCGTCCTCCGGGTTCGTCGACCCGCCCCCGGACAAGATCGTCATCAAGGTCGCCACGGTGAACGGCTCCGGCTGCCCGCAGGGCACCACCGCGGTCGCCGTCTCCGAGGACAACACGGCGTTCACGGTCACCTACAGCGATTACCTCGCGCAGGCCGGCGGGGGCTCCGACCCGACCGCGTTCCGCAGGAACTGCCAGCTCAGCCTGATCGTCCACGTGCCCCAGGGCTTCACGTACGCCATCGCCAGCGCCGACTACCGGGGCTTCGCCTCACTCCAGCGCGGCGCGAGCGGCTCCCAGCGGGCCTCGTACTACTTCCAGGGCTCGCCGAGCACGGTGACCAGGAACCACCCCTTCAACGGCCCCTACAACGACAACTGGCAGGCCACGGACGAGACGGACTGGGCCCAACTGGTCTACGCGCCCTGCGGAGTCCAGCGCAACTTCAACATCAACACGGAGCTGCGGGTCAACGCCGGTACGCAGGCGGCCGACAAGGTCAGTTTCATGACGATGGACTCGACGGACGGGGACATCAGCACGGTGTACCACATGGCGTGGAAGGAGTGTCCGGGGAAGTCCTGACGGGGTGAACGCCCGTGGTCCGGAGTCGAGACGGTTCCGGACCGCGGCGGGGTGAGCGCGTGTGAGGTGGCTCAGTCGGGACGGAAGAACGCGAGCATCTTCCGGGCGGCGTCCGGTGACGCCAGCAATGCCTGCATGTTCGCGGACATCCGGGCGGCGGCGGCGGTGCGTTGGAACATCTCGCGTTCGTATTCCTTGACGGCGGTGGGAAAGTCGTCCGGGTGTGCGGCCAGCGCGAGACCGAGCAGGGCGCCGTCGAGCAGCGCCATGTTGGCGCCCTCTCCCACCGGCGGCATCAGGTGCGCGGCATCGCCGACCAGCGTGACCCCCGGCGTCGACGGCCAGGTCAGTCCGGGCGGGAGTGCGGTGATCGCCCGGGGCACGACCGTGTCGTCGCAGGCCGCGATCAGCGCGGTGAACCGCGAGTCCCAGCCGGGGAGCAGCTCGATCAGCCGCGCCCGGGCGGCAGCCGGGTCGTCGAACGGGATCCCGCTGGTGGCGAACCAGTCCTCGGCGGTGTGGTAGAAGCCGATGCCGATGCGAACGCGGCCGTCGCCGTTGCGCTGCGCCGCCAGGGATATCCCGTCGCCGAGCACCCAGTAGGTGCCGCGCCCGACCATCGCCGCGAGGTCGGGGTGCGTGCGGTCGATGTCGGGGATGCCGATCTCGACGACGTTGTGGCCGGTATGCGCCGGGCGGGCGTCGGTGAGCAGCGCGCGGACCCGGGACTGCGCGCCGTCCGCGCCGACCAGCAGGTCGTACGTCGCACTGCCGCCGTCGGCGAAGTGCAGCAGGCCGTTGTCGGCGGATCGGAACGCGTGCCCCCAGCGCACCATGTCCTCGGGGAGCGCGTCCAGCAGCAGCTTGCGCAGATCGGCGCGGTCGACCTCGGGTCGATCGAGCGGGGCGTCGTCGGGTGTGTCCTCCTGGAGCAGCAGGGTGCCGTCCGGCTCCAGAAGGCGCATGTCCTGACCTTCACCGCGGGCGATCGCCTGGAACTCGTCGATCAGTCCGGCCTCGCGCAGCGCTCGCTGGCCGGAATGGATGTCGAGCATGCCGCCCTGATCGCGCGCATCGCGAGACGTCTCACGTTCGTACACGACGGCGTCGATGCCGTTCACGTGCAACACCCGGGCAAGGGCCAAGCCGCCCAGGCCGGCTCCGGCAATAACGATCACCATGGACGCCCTCTCCTCGATACGCCGTACTGATCAATACACTGTATCGCCCCGATGCGATGTATCGTAAGCGGCATGTTGGTGTGGGAAAGGCCAGAGCCGCCGAACCGACCCGTGCCCGCCCCGCTGGATCGGGAGCGGATCGTGCGAGCGGCGATCCAACTGGCCGACGCGGACGGCCTGGAGGCGGTGTCGCTCCGCAAAGTCGCCACCGCGCTGGGCGTCGGGCCGATGCGGCTGTACAGCTACATCGACAGCAAGGAGGAGTTGCTCGACCTGATGGTCGACGCCGCGTACGCCGAGATCCGGCCGGCCGGAGACAGCTGGCGGGAGGTGCTCCGGTCCCTCGCCGAAACCACCCGGCAGGCCGCTCATGAGCACGAGTGGCTCGCCGATCTGCTCGGTGGACGACCGCAGCTCGGGCCGCACGCGCTGGCCAGGGGCGAGGCGGTCGTGGCCGCGCTGGACGGCGTCGACGTGGACGACGTCATGCCGGTGGTCACCGCGGTCGACGCGTATGTGATCGGCGCGGTGCGCCGGGAGATCGCCGAGCGGCGTGCCGAGCGGGCCACCGGGATGGACGAGAAGCGTTGGCAGGCCTCACTCGGGCCCTATCTGGAGCGAACCTTCGCCACCGGCCGCTTCCCCACGCTGGCCACGGTGGTGCGCGATGCCGCCCACCTGGACGCCGACGAGACCTTCCGGATCGGCCTCGGCTTCTTGCTGGACGGCATCGAAGCCCGGGTTGTCCGGGGACCGGTGCCGGTCAGCCGTGGATCGACGGCGACCTCCGTGAAGTAGGCGGGCGAGGTGGCGCCCAGCCCGTGCACATAGACGCGCGGCGGCTCCTGCCCCGGGGCAGCTCGACCCAGCGGATCAGATCGCCCTCGGGCGTAACGGCCGCGCTGTGCACGGTGTGTCTCTCTCTTGTGGTCACGACGATGGGAGGCACGAGAGTAGTCACTGAGGTTGGATGAGCCATGGAGTTCTTCTGCTATCACCGTGACCGGGCCGGCTCTCTGCCGCTGCGTGTGGAGTTGGGGGAGGCGCACTGGGCCTATATGGACCGGTACGAGGCGGAGTTGATCGCCCGGGGGCCGACCTTCGGCGCGGACGGGGAGACGCCTACCGGGAGTGTGCACATCGTCGACCTCCCGGATCCCGCCGCCGCCCGCGCGTTCGCCTTCGACGAGCCCAACTACCAGGCGGGCGCGTACCGGGACGTGCTGATCCGGCGGTGGCGGAATCTGCTGGGGCGGACCATGTGGGAGTTTCCCGGTGGGCGGACCGGCGGGAAGCGGTACCTCGTGCTCGGGTTCGGCTCGGGGGACGGTGTCGACCTCGATGTGCCGGACGACTTGAGGGAAGACCTGATCGCCTACGGGCCGCTGCTGTCCGACGACGGTGCCGTGTGGGTGGGTACGGCGGCACTCGTGCGGGCTGCGGATGCGGAGGCAGCCGGAGCGGTGCTGACCCGGGACGCGTATGCCGGTGTCGAGGTGCACGACTGGGAGTTCGGCGGGCGGAGGTGAGGGACGGGGCGACGGGGTTCCGGCCTGCCCCGCTTATGGGTGCTGGTAGGGCCGCCCCAACCTCGTTGTGGAGTCGATGGTGCGGGCCGCTCTGTCGGTTCGGCTTCAGGAGAGGTCGACCGCGAGGGTGTAGAAGCGGGTCGTCTGGTCCTCGCGGCTGTTGTCGTCCGACACGAGGTACAGCGCGCGGCGGCCCCCGTGCTTGCCCGCGGTGAAGCGCGGGCCGAGGGCCATCCCCTCGGCGTTGTCGAGGAGGGGGTTGCTCTGCGGACCCTTGGCCCTGGCGCCGGACGGTGGGCAGTCGCCCACGTCGACCAGTTCACGTTTGGGCGCGAAGGCGTCGGCCGGTTGGGCCGCCAGGGACGGGACCCGGGTGACGTCCGGCAGCCCCGCGAACGACGTCTCGTAGACCTGGATGCTGTTGCCCTGTCCCTTGACGAAGCCGCGCTCCAGGGCCAGGAAGCGTTCCCCGTCCCCGATCGGTACGAGGTCCGCGAGCCGCAGCCCGGAGTCCGTCTCGTAGGCGATCTCGCCGTCCAGGGAGTACCGGCCGCCCGGCTGCCCGGTGTAGCGCAGGACCCGGATCAGATTGCGTCCCTGGTGCGTGCCGTCGCGGCTGAGCGGGGCCTCCAGGCCGACGTAGAGGTGACGGCCGTCCGGGGTGAGGGCCAGCGACTCGAAGATGGAGTTCGTCGTCGTCTGGCCCGCCGGCGCGATACGGAAACGTTCCGGCACCGGGAAGTCGGCCAGCTTCTCGCCGGTCGTGAGGTCGAAGCGGCTGACGGACGGCCCGGCTTCGGAGGCCACCAGGACGGTGCTGCGGTTCTCTTCCAGGGCGATGGCCTCGCCGTCGAAGTCCTGCGGGCCGAAGGCGCGGCCCCCGCGGTCGGTGAGGCGCGTCATCGCCGCGGGCCGGGGTGTGGGCTTCCCGCCCGGTTCGCCGAGCGACAGGGTGTACAGCACGGGCTGCGCGCTGTCGCTCAGCGACAGCGCGGTCGAGGGTCCGGTGAGTGCGAGCGAGGACAGGCCGTGGATCTGCTGCCCCTGGAACCGCGCCTTGTCCAGTGCGTCGGAGAAGCCGAGCAGCGAGGCTCGCGGCGAACAGACGTCGGACGGGATCCTGCCGCTGTCCGCGGCCAGCGTCACGCCCGGTACGACGGCCGTGGCGAGGGCGGCGGCGACGTACCGCCGCCAGAGCGGGGGCGGCGGGGGAGAGGTGGAGAGCAGCGGGGCGGCGAGGTTGCGGACGAAGGGCAGCCGGCTGATCCGGCCGTTGTCCTGCTGCTGGGGTCTGGGACGCCCCCGGCGCTCCAGAGCGTCCTGGACCTGCTGGTAGATCATGTCCAGGCTCAGGTACGGCGCGGCCTTCTGCCCGTCCGCGCCCGGGATCCCCTGCCGCAGCACCCGCACGAACTCGCCCGTGAACGCCGTGCACTCCTCCTTGCGGGGCGCGAGCGCCTTGGCGTTCGCCTCGGCGGACGTCAGCAGATAACTGTCGGCCATGCCCGGTGCCGCCACCGTCCGCAGCGAGGTCACCGGGCCGGCCATGTCTCCGACGGCGCGTCCGCTGTAGCAGCAGTCCAGGATGATGACGCGGCGACGAGCCCGGCTGTGCTCCAGGATCGCCTCCCGCAACTCGCTGTACAGCACCCCCGTGTGCCGGCGGTCCTCCCGCGACCCGACCATGGCCAGCCGCAGCGCGCCGTGCCGGTCCAGGAAGCCGTGCCCCGCGTAATAGACGATCAGCGTGTCCCTGGTCTCCGCCCCGGCCGCGTCGACGACCGGGTCGATCAGCTCGTCCGCCTTCGTCGGGTCGGGCACGGTGACGCACCGTGCCGCGGGCAGGCCCCAGATGCTCCGGTCCGTGAGCGCCTCCTTCAGCCGCGTCAGGTTGTTCGCCACGGTCGGCAGCTTCGGCATGTGCCGGTAGGAGCTGACGCCGATGAGAACGGCGGCGGAGGCGTGGGGGTCGGGGAGAGGGCCGGTCACCGGCGGTCGCCTTCGGGCGGCTGGTCGTCGGGGTGACGGCCGGTGCCATCGGGGTCGCCAGGACGGTACGGCGATGTCCCGTCCAGCCTCTCCAGGGCCCGCAGGAACGCCTCCACGTCCTCCGGGTCGGCACCGGCCGACAGGGTCATGCGGGTGCCGTCGCGTTCGACGACCACGGACGAGCGTGGCCGCTGGGCCCGCCGCCAGGCGAGGATCGCGATGCCCAGAGAGGCCATCTGGAACCCGGTGTCGAGGGCGAGCGCCAGGATGTCGACGAGGTCACCCATGGTGGTGTCGGAGGCTTCGTCCTCATCGTCCACGCCTTCGTCCGCGCCATGCTCGGTACACAGCGCGATGTCGGCATGGAGGCGCAGTTCGCGGTCTCTGATCAACCAGTCGTAGAGCTGCTTGAGTTCGCCGCCGTCGGGATCCTCGGGCAGCCGAAGTCTGACGTCCATGCCCTTCCTTCGCCCCCTGCCGGGTCGGGTCACGGTGGGATCGAAACGGGGTCAACCTCCTCGCGCAGTACGGAGGTTGCCCCACTCCCAAGCATACGTTCGTACGCCCCGGGGCGCCGCCACCGCGCACACGCTCGCGGACACGCGCCGACGGGTGGTGCCATCGCGGTGCTGTTGGGGGCAGTTACTCGGCGGTGTGCGTGAGGAAGGCGGACCAGGCGGTGGGGGAGAGGTGCAGTTCGGGACCCTGACGGATCTTCGAGTCCCGGATGTGGATCGTGTCCGGGGTTGTCGCGACCTCCAGGCAGTCGCCGGAAGCGCTGCTGCTGTAACTCGACTTGTACCAGGCCAGTTCGCTGGTGTTCATAGCTCTCCTCGCATGCGCTGCAACAGGCTCACGGAGTCTTCGAGGGAGAGAGCCTGTGCACGCATCCTGGCATACCTCCTCTGGAGCACGCTGACCACTTTCCGGTCGGTGACAAGCTGGCCGCTCTCTTGCCCTTCTAGGTAGGCGAACCACTGGTTCTCCGGTGTCTCCAGCAGATGGAACGGGCCTTGGAGTCCCGTGTGGGATTCGCGTACGAGCGGCATCACTTGGATTTCGACGTTGCGTAGCCGGGAGATCTCCAGCACGTGCTCGATGAGATCCCGCGTCACTGCCCCACCGCCTGTGCGTCGCAGGAACGCGTGCTCCTCGACGATGAAGCTGAACGCGGTGTTCGGCCGTTCCCAGAGCAACCTCTGCCGCTCGGCTCGTGCTGCCCATCGTTCCTCGATCTGCTGGTCGGCGAGTGGCGGCAGATTGTCGGCGGCCAGCGCCCGCACGTAAGCCTGCGTCTGCAACAAGCCGGGGACCATGCGGCACTCGTAGGTGCACATGGTGATCGCGGTCCGCTCCAGTGCCGCCCACCGCCGAAACCAAGCCGCCAACCCCGGCTGCCGCTCCAGACACCCCGCCGCCCTCTGCAACGCCCCCGTCCTCCCGAACACCTCCTCCGCGCGCTGCACGAACTCCGCATCCGGCATGCGCCGCCCCAACTCCACCGACGCCACCGTGTGTTTGGAGAACCGCACCAGCTCCCCGAACTCCTCCCTGCTCAACCCCGCGTGCTCGCGCAAGCCCTGGACCACCGCTCCGAACGTCCGCAGACTGTCCGACGACTCCGGCTCGCCACCCGTGCTCGTCCCCACCACGCCATCGACCACCGTCCGTCACCTCCCGCAGGCATGGTTACGGCTAGTCACCGGTACTGTCCAGTCCGTGACCGCGTACGCCGCCGCAGCGTACGCGGCGTCAGCCTGGAGAATCACCCTTCCCGGCCGCCAGATTGGGCGCATGACGCCACAGTCGCTCTCCCAAAACGCGGTTACCGTACGTGTGTTCAGGCAGCGCCTCAGCTCCACACCGCGCGGCGCCCGCCTCGCCCGCAGCCTCACGCTGAACCAGTTGCACACCTGGGGCATCCCCTACGGGACGGACGTCTCCGACGCGGTCGGCGCGATCGTGGCCGAGTTGGCGGCCAACGCCGTGACGCACGGGCGCGTGCCGGGGCGGGACTTCGAGCTGCGGCTGGGGCTCGTCACGGGCAGCGTCCGGGTGGAGGTGGCCGACACCCGCAGTGGGCCGCCGTATCCGCCCGCCAGGGGCGCCGTGCGGCAGCCTCGCCCCCTCGACGAGCACGGCAGGGGCTTCGTCCTGGTCGACGCGCTCGCCGACCGCTGGGAGGTGCTCGACCGGGAGCCGCCGGGCAAGACCGTGCGTGCCGAGGTCGATGTGCCGGGGTGGCTGTCCCTGCGCGGAGAACCGGCCGGTGACGACAGGCGCTGCGCGGACCATTGACGCGCAAGGGGTTCGATTCTACGGTCCGTTCGAACTTGCGATCGTTGTTCGAAATGCCGGACGGCGTTGTCACCCCCACCGCAAGGAGGACCCGCATGAGCCGCAGTCCCCGCACGCCCCGCCCCCTCCGCAGGCGAACCGCCCTGCTCGCCCTCCCCGCCGCGGCACTGCTCGCCCTGATCCCGAGCACGGCGTCGGCGTACCCCAACCCCGGCCGCGTCACCGGCGACGTCGTCACCCACGACCCGTCGATGATCCGCACCTCGTCCGGCCAGTACCTGCTCTACGCCACCGGCGGCGGCATCGCCAACAAGACCAGCGGCGACCGCACCGCCTTCAGAAACGGCGCGGACGCCTTCTCCAGCCGGCCGAGCTGGTGGCGGAACTACTCGTCCGTCCCGGAGGCCTGGGCGCCGGACATCTCGTACCAGGGCGGCAAGTACCTGATGTACTACTCGGTCTCCAAGTTCGGCTCGAACACCTCCGCCATCGGCCTGGCGACCTCCAGCACCGGCCAGCCGGGCAGCTGGACGGACCAGGGCACGGTCTACACCTCGAACTCCGCCAGCGACTTCAACGCCATCGACCCGAACCTCTTCGTGAACGACGACGGCAAGTGGTGGCTGTCCTTCGGCAGTTGGTGGACCGGGATCAAGATGATCCAGATCAATCCGTCCACCGGGAAGCAGCTCGGCACCAACACCACCCGCTACTCGCTCGCCTCCCGCCCCACCGGGACCAAGGCCGTCGAGGCGCCCTTCATCGTCAAGCGGGGCGGCTACTACTACCTCTTCGCCTCGTACGACACCTGCTGCAACGGCACCAGTTCGACGTACAAGGTGAAGGTCGGACGCGCCTCCAGCGTCACCGGGCCCTACCGCGACAAGAACGGCGTCGACCTGATGAACAACGGCGGCACGCCCGTCCTGGAGTCGCACGGCAGCGTCATCGGCCCCGGCGGCCAGTCGATCCTGAAGGACGCCGACGGCGACCTGATCGTCTACCACTACTACGACGGCAACGACAACGGCACGCCCAAGCTCGGCATCAACCTCCTGACCTGGAGCAGCGGATGGCCCGTCGCCTACTGACCCTGCTGGCGGCCCTGCTGCTCGCCATCGGCCTCGGCCAGCCCTCCGCGAGCGCCGCCTCCTTCTCGAACCCCGTCAAGGCCGTCAAGGGCGCCGACCCCTGGATCTCGTACCACGACGGCAACTACTACCTGGTGACGACGAGTTGGACCGACGTCCTCACCATCCGCAAGTCCGCCACCCTGGCCGGGCTCGCCACCGCGCCCAGCGTGCAGGCCTGGAAGGGCGACGCCGCCTCCCGCTGCTGCAACATGTGGGCGCCCGAACTGCACTTCCTCAACGGCCGCTGGTACCTGTACTACGTCGCCGGGCAGAACGTGTCCGACTACAACCCGACGCAGCGCAGCCACGTGCTGGAGAGCGCCGGGTCGGACCCCATGGGGCCGTACACCTACAAGGGACAGCTCAGCAACGCGTGGATGCTGGACCCGAGCGTGCTGAACGTGGGCGGCCGGCTGTACATGCTGGGCAGCGCCATCACGGGCGGCACGCAGAACCTCGTCATCGCCCCGATGTCCAACCCGTACACCGTCAGCGGCGCCTACTCGACGATCTCGACACCGACGCACGCCTGGGAACGCCAGGGCGGCACCGTCAACGAGGGCGCGGAGGTGCTCCAGCGCTACGGCCGTACGTTCCTGATCTACTCGGCCAGTGGCTGCTGGACGCCCGACTACAAGCTGGGCCAGCTCGAACTGACCGGCTCCGATCCGCTCTCCGCCTCCTCCTGGACGAAGAAGTCCACGCCCGTCTTCCAGCGCAGCGACGCCAACGGGGTGTACGGGCCCGGCCACAACGGCTTCTTCACCTCACCCGACGGCCGTGAGAACTGGATCGTCTACCACGCCAACGACTCGGCCTCCGAGGGCTGCGACAACGGCCGCACCACCCGTGCGCAGAAGTTCACCTGGAACTCCGACGGCACGCCGAACTTCGGCACGCCGGTGCGGCTGGGCGCCTCCCTCGCCGGGCCCTCCGGCGAGCCGGCCTCGGCCTCGACCACCTACACCGTCACCAACCGCAACAGCGGCAAGTGCCTGGACGTGGCGGGCGGTTCGGCGGCCGACGGCGCCAACGTCGCGCAGTACACCTGCAACGGCAACGCCAACCAGCGCTGGCGCCTGGAGGACCTCGGCGACGACACCCACCGCCTGGTCAACGTCGCCACCGGCAAGGTCCTCGACACCACCGGCTGCTCCACGGCCGACGGCGCCGACCTCCGCCAGTGGTCGTGGCTGAACAACACCTGCCAGCGGTTCCAGTTCGTGGCGACAGACGGTGGCCATGTCCGCATCGTCAACAAGGCCACGGGAAAGGTGGCTGACGTGGCCAACTGCTCCACGGCCGACAGCGCCGACGTACGCCAGTGGACCTGGCTCAACAACACCTGTCAGCAATGGAGACTGACGGCGGGGTAGTCACCCCTCAGGGGCGCGGGGAACTGCGCGACAAGCCACAATCAACCCCGCGCCCGCCCACTCACAGAAACCGCTACGGCGAAAAGGCGCTGTCACCCGGTCGCCGCATTGGGCCAACTCTGCGCGGCGGGCCACCCCGTGGCCGGCGCGGGCGACAACCCGTTGGTCCCCCGGACCTGCGCGGCGGTCAGCCCGCCCCGGGCGGGAACGCCGGGCGGCGTCGGCCCGCCGAACGGCGCGGGGGCCGGCGCCGGAGCAGGGACCGGCGCCGGGGTCTGGGCCACAGGGGCCAGGGGCGGAGCAGGCGCGGCCACCGGCTGCGGCGCGGGCTGCGGCACCTGCGGCTGCGGCATCTGCTGAGGCGGCTGCGGCTGCGGCATCTGCGCCGCGGCCGGCATCGGCATCCCACCGCCCGCACCCGCCGGCACGGCGGACGCGGCGGCGGGGAGCGGCATGCCGATGCCGGCGGCCGGTGCGGGCACCGGAGCGGGGGCCGGAGCCGGGGCGGCGGGCGCCGGCGCCGGGGCGAGCCCCGGACCGCCCAGGCCCGCGGCCGCCGGCATCGGCATGGGCGCCGGCGCCGGACCGCCGAGACCGGCACTCGCGGCGGCCGGAGCCGCGGCGGGCCCCGCCCCGCCGGCGACGGCCCCCGCCCCGACGGCCTGCGCCGCCAGCCCCCGCATGCCGGACCCGTTCGTCTCGCTCACCAGCCGGTCCACGGCCGCCGTACCCGAGCTGTAGCTGGTCCCATTGCCCAGCTCGGGTACGGCGGCTCCCCTCCTGGACGTCCCGTAGAGCACCTGTTCCAGGCCGGACACCAGGCGACGCACGTCCACCTGGGGGCGCACCACGAGACGCAGGAAGCGGCTGGACGATCCGATCTTGTTGCCGCACTCGCGGACCAGGATCCGGTGCTCGGTGAGCATCCGGTCCCGGACCACGGTGCCCTCGGCACCCACGGGGAGGCGCACGAAGAGGAAGTTGCCCTGCGAGGGGTAGACCGTCAGACCGGGCAGCGCGGAGAGCTGGCTCGCCATGTCGAGGCGGTCCCGGCGCACCTGCTGCAGGCTCTGCGCGTACTCGGCGCCGTGTTCCTTCAGCATGAAGACGACGTGCTCGGCGAAGGAGTTGAGGTTCCACTTCGGGAGCATCGAGCGGACCCGGCCCGCGAGCGCCGGGTTGGCGACGAGGTAGCCGAAGCGGATGCCGTGCAGGCCGAAGTTCTTGCCGAGGCTGCGCAGCACGACGACGTTGGGCCGCAGCATCGCCTCCTGGACGACGGACGGCTCGGCCTCGGCGTCCGCGAACTCCAGGAACGACTCGTCGATGACGACGAGGTCCAGGTCGGCCATGGCGTCCATGAACTGCACGATGGCGTGCTTGTGCAGGAAGCCGCCGTCGGGGTTGTTCGGGTTGCAGATGACGGCGACGCGCGTGCCCCGGGCGCGGATGAACTCGGCGTACTGGGCGAGGTCCAGGGCGAAGCCGCTGGACTCCTGGAGCGGGAACATGTCGACCCGCTTGCCCGTCTCCATCGGCTGGTCGGTCCAGCGGCCGAAGGTGGGGACGGGGACGGCGAGGGACTCGCGCACGAGCAGGTGGTCGATCCAGGTGATGAGCTCGGTGGAGCCGTTGCCCATCGCCACGCACTGCGGCGGCAGCTGGAGGAGGCTGCACAGCTCGGCCGTGATGGTGTCGGCGCTGCTCGGGTAGTACGTGATGATGTCGCGGAGCTTGCCCGCCATGTCGTCGAACATGGCCGGGGTGGGGAAGTACGGGTTGCACGGGATACAGAAGTCCACGGGGCCGGCGCCCTCGCCGCCCTCACGTGTCAGAGCCGCCATCGACGGGCTGTGAGCCGCGGTGCTGCGGAACAGCGACGTGACGTTGTCGGCCATGGAACCTCCGTATGAGGCGGGTCCGTTGGGGACGGCCGGACCCGACGTTTAAGGGCGGCCCGCGCGGGGGAGCGCGGGCCGCCCTTAGATACGGAGGCCACTGTGACACCGTTCAACCGTCGGGAAACCGGTCAGAACTTGTGTGCCACCTGTGAAGGGTTGTCAGCGGCCGGCGTCAGCAGCCGAACGAGTGGACCGTCGTCGTGCGGTACGTCTGCCCGGGGCGCAGCACCGTCGACGGGAACGACGGCTTGTTCGGCGAGTCCGGGAAGTGCTGCGTCTCCAGGCACAGCGCGTCGCCCTGCCGGTAGGTGCGGTCGGACGGGCCGGTGAGCGTGCCGTCGAGGAAGTTGCCGGAGTAGAACTGCAGGCCCGGCTCGTTCGTGGCGATCTTCATCGTGCGGCCGGAGGCGGGGTCGCGCAGGGTGGCGACGTGCTCGGGCCGGGCGGTGATGCCCTTGTCGAGGACCCAGTTGTGGTCGAAGCCCTTGGCGGTGACCAGCTGCGGGTGGGAGACCCGGATGTCCCGGCCGATCGGCTTGGCCTTGCGGAAGTCGAAGGGGGTGCCCGCGACCTTGGCCAGCTCGCCGGTGGGGATCAGGCCCGAGTCGGTGGGCGTGTAGCGGGAGGCGGCGATGTGCAGCTCGTGGTCCTCGATCGTGCCGCTGCCCTCGCCGGCCAGGTTCCAGTAGACGTGGCTGGTGAGGTTGACGACGGTGGCCTTGTCCGTGGTGGCCTCGTAGTCGATGCGCCAGTCGCCGTGCTTGGTGAGGGTGTACGTGACCTTCGTCTTCAGGGTGCCCGGGTAGCCCATCTCCCCGTCGACGCTCGTGTAGTACAGGTACAGGCCGACGTCGGAGCCCTTGGTGAACGGCTCGATGTCCCAGACGCGCTTGTCGAAGCCCTTGGCACCGCCGTGCAGGCTCTGCTCGCCGTCGTTGACGGAGAGCTGGTAGTTCTTGCCGTCGAGCGTGAACTTGCCCTGGCCTATGCGGTTGCCGTACCGGCCGATCAGGGCGCCGAAGTACGGGCTCTTGGCGACGTAGTCCTCGATGTTGTCGAAGCCCGCGGAGACGTTGGCGTAGCGGCCGCGACGGTCGGGGATCTCCAGGGACTGGACGATGCCGCCGTAGGAGAGGACCTTCAGGCGGGTGCCGCCGTTCTCCAGCGACCAGCTGTAGATCTTGGTGCCGTCGGCGAGCTTGCCGAAGAGCGTCTTCACCGGCTTCCTGCCTCCCGTGGCGTGCGCCGTGCCGCCGAGCGTGGTGGCGGCCATCCCCGCCGCCGCGGCTCCCGCGATGACCGTGCGTCTGTTCAGTTCCATGTGCGGCTCCACCTCATTGGGAAACTGCTTGTGAAAGGACCGGGCCCCGCCTTCCGGCGGGGCCCGGTCTGTTCTACGAACCGACCTTGCGCTTGTTCCACACGTCGAACCCGACCGCCGCCAGCAGCACCATGCCCTTGATGACCTGCTGCCAGTCGGTGCCGATGCCGACGAGGTTCATACCGTTGTTCAGCACGCCCAGGACCAGGCCACCGATGATCGCGCCGAGGACGGTGCCGACACCGCCGCTCATCGACGCGCCGCCGATGAACGAGGCCGCGATCGCCTCCAGCTCGAAGTTGAGGCCGGCCTTGGGAGAGGCCGCGTTGAAGCGGGCGGCGAAGACCAGACCCGCCAGGGCCGCGAGCATGCCCATGTTCAGGAAGACCAGGAAGGTGACCTTCTTGTCCTTCACACCCGACAGCTTGGCCGCCGGGAGGTTGCCGCCGATCGCGTAGATGTGGCGGCCGATGATCGCGTTGCGCATCACGTAGCCGAAGCCGACGAGCAGCACGCCCAGGATGAGCAGCACGATCGGGGCGCCCTTGTAGCTCGCCAGCAGCATCGTCAGCGTGAGGATGGCGGCGCCGATCGCGACCAGCTTCAGCAGGAACAGCTTGGCGGGCGGGACGTCCAGGTTGAACTCCTGCTGCCGCTTGCGGTCACGGACCTCCTGGAAGATCACGAAGGCGATCATCGCGAAGCCCAGCAGCAGGGTCAGGTTGTGGTAGTTGGTCTTCGGGCCGACCTCCGGCAGGAAGCCGTTGGCGACCTTCTGCAGCCCCTCCGGGAACGGGCCGAGCGTCTGGCCCTCCAGGAAGATCTCCGTCAGACCACGGAAGATCAGCATGCCCGCCAGGGTCACGATGAACGACGGTATGCCGCCGTAGGCGATGAAGAACCCTTGGATGGCACCCGCGGCCGCGCCCACCGCCAGGCACAGCACCACGGCGAGCGGCCATGGCATGTCCTGTTTGACCATGAACACGGCGGCCATCGAGCCGACGAACGCCGTCAGCGAGCCGACCGACAGATCGATGTGGCCCGCGATGATGACCAGCATCATGCCGATCGCGAGGATCAGGATGTAGCTGTTCTGCAGCACCAGGTTGGAGACGTTGCGCGGCAGCAGCAGGTCGCCGTCGGTCCACACGGCGAACAGGACCACGATCAGGCCCAGCGCGATCAGCATGCCGTACTGCCGCATGTTGCGGCGCATGCCGTCCATCACCAGCTGCAACAGTCCGTCGCCGGTGGCCGCCCCTCCCTTGCCGGGCGGCGCGGGGGCCGGCGTCTTGGCGGTCACGTCCGTGCTCATCGGGATACCTCTTTGTCCTTCGTCATCTGACGCATCAGCGATTCCTGGGAGGCCTCGGCCCTCGAGAACTCACCCGTCAGCCGCCCCGCGGCCATCGTGTAGATGCGGTCGCACATGCCGAGCAGCTCGGGCAGCTCGGAGGAGATGAAGACGACCGCCTTGCCCTGGGCGGCCAGCTGGTCGATGACCGTGTAGATCTCGTACTTGGCGCCGACGTCGATACCGCGCGTCGGCTCGTCCAGGATCAGCACGTCCGGACCCGAGAAGATCCACTTGCTGAGGACGACCTTCTGCTGGTTGCCGCCGGACAGCTTGCCCACCGGCTCGAAGACGGTCGGCGCCTTGATGTTCATGGACTTGCGGAAGCCCTCGGCGACCTGCCGCTCCTCGTGCTCGTCGACCACACCGCGCTTGGCGACCTTGCCCAGGGCGCTCAGCGAGATGTTCCGGTTGATGGTGTCGATGAGGTTCAGGCCGTAGTGCTTGCGGTCCTCGGTGACGTACGCGATGCCGTGCTTGACCGCCTCGGGGACGGTCTTGGTACGGATCTCCTTGCCGTCCTTGAGGACGGTGCCGCCCGCGTACCGGCCGTAGGTGCGCCCGAAGACGCTCATCGCGAGTTCGGTGCGGCCGGCGCCCATCAAGCCCGCGATGCCGACGATCTCCCCGCGCCGCACGTGCAGCGACACGTCGTCGCACACCTTGCGCTGCTGGTCGATCGGGTGGTGCACGGTCCAGCCCCGGATCTCCAGGGCCGGGGCGGCGCCCTCCTCGGGCTCGTGCGGCGACCGCTCCGGGAAGCGGTTCTCCAGGTCGCGGCCGACCATGCCGCTGATGATCCGGTCCTCGGTGGTCTCCGGGGCCTTCACGTCGAGGGTCTCGATGGTCTGGCCGTCGCGGAGGATCGTCACCGAGTCGGCGACCTTGCGGATCTCGTTGAGCTTGTGGGAGATGATGATCGAGGTGATGCCCTGCTTCTTCAGCTCCAGGATCAGGTCCAGGAGCTTGCCGCTGTCCTCGTCGTTGAGCGCCGCGGTGGGCTCGTCGAGGATGAGCAGCTTCACCTTCTTCGACAGGGCCTTGGCGATCTCCACGAGCTGCTGCTTGCCCACGCCGATGTCGGCGACGCGGGTGTCCGGGTGGTCGGAGAGACCGACCCGGCGCAGCAGTTCGCTGGCGTGGCGCAGGGTCTCGGTCCAGCTGATGATCCCGCGCGTGGCGTGCTCGTTGCCGAGGAAGATGTTCTCCGCGAGGGAGAGGTACGGCACCAGGGCCAGCTCCTGATGGATGATCACGATGCCGCGCTCTTCGCTGGCCCGGATGTCCTTGAACTGGCAGACCTCTCCCTCGAAGAGGATGTCGCCCTCGTACGTGCCGTGCGGGTGGACGCCGGAGAGGACCTTCATGAGGGTCGACTTGCCGGCGCCGTTCTCCCCGCAGATGGCGTGGACCTCGCCCTGCCGGACGGTCAGCGTGACGTCCGACAGCGCCTTGACGCCGGGAAAGGTCTTGACGATCGAGCGCATTTCCAGGACGGGTCCCGCCATGGTCGTGCCTTCCAATCAGTGGTGAGTCGGGTGGGCGGCGGGACTACTTGACGTCGCTCTCCTTGAGGAAGCCGGAGTCGATGAGCTCCTTCTGGTAGTTGCTCTTGTCGACGGCGACCGGCTCCAGCAGGTAGGCCGGGACGACCTTCGCGCCGTTGTCGTAGGTCTTGGTGTCGTTGACCTCGGGCTTCTTGTCCTTCAGCAGCGCGTCGACCATGTTCGCGGACACCTTGGCGAGCTCGCGGAGGTCCTTGAAGACGCTCATCGACTGCTGGCCGGCGATGATCGACTTCACCGAGGCGACCTCGGCGTCCTGTCCCGTGACGATCGGCAGCGGCTTGGCCTTGGAGCCGTAGTCGTCGGACTTCAGCGCGGACAGGATGCCGATGGAGATGCCGTCGTAGGGGGAGAGGACGGCGTCGACGCGCTCGCGCTTGTAGGCCGACGTCAGGATGTCGTCCATGCGCTTCTGGGCGGTGCCGCCGTCCCAGCGCAGGGTCGTGACCTGGTTGAGCTTGGTCTGGCCGGAGCGGACGACGAGCTGCTTCTTGTCGATGTAGGGCTGCAGGACCTTCATCGCGCCGCCGAAGAAGTAGCGGGTGTTGTTGTCGTCGTTGGAGCCGGCGAACAGCTCGATGTTGAACGGGCCCTTCTTGGAGCCGTCCTTCAGGCCGAGTTTCTCGACGATGTAGGAGCCCTGGAGTTCGCCGACCTTCTCGTTGTCGAAGGAGGCGTAGTAGTCGACGTTCGGCGAGCCGAGGATCAGGCGGTCGTAGGAGATGACCGGGATGTTGGCGTCCTTGGCCTGCTGGAGCACGTTGTTCATCGACTTGTTGTCGATCGCGGCGATGATCAGCGCCTTGACGCCCTGCGTGATCAGGTTCTCGACCTGGGAGACCTGCTGGTCCGGGTCGTCCTCGCCGTAGACCAGCTTGGTCTTGTAGCCCTTGGACTCCAGCTCCCTGACGACGTTGTTGCCGTCGGCGATCCAGCGCTCGGAGGACTTCGTCGGCATCGCGATGCCGATGGTCCCGCCCTTGGCGTCCCCCTCGCTCTCCTTGCTGCCGCCCTCGCTGTTCTGGCCGCAGGCGGACAGGGTCAGGGCGAGGGACGCGGCTCCGGCTATGGCGGCGAGAGCGGCTCTGCGATTACGCATGATCATCATCCTTGATGTGTGTGCAGGGCTCGGTCTGGGAGGCGCGAAGTCGCTCCGGGTGGTCGTGCCGGAAAGACCGAGAAGAGATGTGTCGGATTGTGGTCGGCTGTGTCTTCTTTTGTGAAGGCGAGTAGCCGGAACGTTATGACGAGATTTCGAACCGTTGCAGATCGCCCGGCAGTCGCGAGCCGAGCGGCGCCATGTCGCCGTCCGCCCCGTGGCGCGCCAGGAGATCCAGGGCGAGCCGGCCGCGCCGCACGCGTTCCTTGGCGGTGGCCAGGGTCAGCTCCCGCATGTGGTGCCCGTACGGGTAGATCCCGGGCGCCTTGGAGAGGCCGAACTTCAGATAGAGCGGTGCGCCGCGTCTGATCAACTCGGCGACCTCGTACATCCGGACGTAGCCGCCGAGGTCGTCGGGGGCCTCGATGTACATGTCCATAGGAGCGCCGGACACCCGGCGGATCTCGGTGAGGTGATCGAGCGTCAGATCGCTCGGCACGTTGACCGAGTCGGCGCCGAGGCGCTCGTACACGGCGTACGCCGCCGGGTTGACGGGACCGATGAGCGCGCTCACCTTGAGCGTCGTGTCGGCCGGGATGATGCCGGCCGCGCGGGCCCGGTGCAGCGTCCACAGCACGCCCTCGTCGGCGACGAGCAGGCACTTGACGCCCAACTCCGTGGCTCTGACGGCGTCTTCGACACAGCCGGCGACGGCGTCGTGGCCGCGGGCGCGCAGTCCGGCCCCCCGCGAGTCGGTGCGGGTGGACCCGCCGATGTCCCACGTGCCGCGCGGGCCGGTGAACAGGCAGAGCTCGATGTCGCGTTCGGCCGTCGCCTCCACCATCTCGGTGATCTCGGCGTCGGTCAGCATCCACACGCCGCTGCCCTGGCTGATCCGGTGGATCGGCACGTCCAGCCGCGAGGCCTCCTTCAGGACCACCGCCAGTGCCTCGGGGCCCTCGCAGGAGGGGATCTCGGTGCGCCAGCGGCCGCCGCCGGGGAAGGAGTGCGGGGAGGCGTCGGCGGGGTCGAGGGCGGGCGCGTTCAGGCCGAGTGTGGTGAGCGCCTGCTCACCGGGCCTGCGGGCTGCCGTGGTGGAAGCGTCGGTCACAGGAATGTCCTTCGGTTCGATATTTCGGACGAGGTTCGCGGCTCTGGGTGGGGCAGGGCCCTGTCGGGGGGCAGGGCTGGGTGTACGCCGGTACGGGAGCCGTCAGGTTGCCCCCGTACCGGCGTACGTCTAGGGGCGGAGCAGCACCTTGCCCACCTTCGGATCGCCTGCTCCCACCAGATCGATGGCCTGCGAGAACTCGGCGAGCGGCAGCTCGTGCGTCACCAGCGGCAGCGGGTCGAGCAGACCGGCGGCGAACACCCGCACCGTGTGCGCCCAGGCGTCCGGCGGCGCACCGAAGACGGTGTGCACCTCCAGCTGCCGTACGACGAGGTCGGTCGGGTCGAGACCTTCGGCACCCGGCGCCGGGATCCCGGTCAGGACCAGCCGCCCGCCGCGCCGGAGCAGGGCGGCGGAGATCCGCGCGGCATCCGCGGACCCGGCCGTCTCGATCACCACGTCGAAGTCGTCCGGGAGGTCTTGGTCCTTCGTCCGGAAGTCCGTCGCGCCGTACTGCCGCGACAGCGCCTCACGGTCCCGGCGGGTGCCGACGACCAGCAGCTCGGCCGGCGAGTTCGCCTTGAGGAACTGCACGGCGAACATGCCGAGCGTGCCCGTGCCGACCACGGCGACCCGCTCGCCCGGCTGGGCGTTCCCCTTCAGCGCCGCCGCCGCGATACAGGCGGCGGGCTCCAGCAGGGCCGCGGCGGTGAGGTCGCAGTCGTCCGGGAGGGCGTGCAGCAGACGCGCCGGGAGGGTCAGCGTGGCCGCCATCGCGCCCGGCTGGGTGAACCCGGTCTCCTCGTACCCGGCCGTGCACAGGGTCGTCTCGCCCGCGTGGCAGCGGTCGCAGACCTGGCAGTTGCGGAAGCCCTCACCGACGACCTTGCGGCCGACGAGGGACTCGGGCACACCGGCACCCACCGCCTCCACCGTCCCGGACCACTCGTGGCCCGGGGTGAGCGGGTAACGCACGTACCCCTCGGGGCGGTTGCCCTGGTAGACCTCGCGGTCGCTGCCGCAGATCCCCGAGGCGTGCACGCGCACCAGGGCCTCGCCGGCCTCGGGCCGCCGTGGCTCGTGCGGGACGAGGCGGTGCTCGCCCGGCGCGTCGATCACTACCGCGGTGCTCACGTCGCTCCCCCGAGTTTCGAAGGTTTCGGATGCCGGCTGAGGGTTTCCCGGTGCCGGACGGTCACTGGGAGCCCTTGGGCTTGCGCTGCTCCCAGCCTTCCGCCCACAGGTCGAAGCGGGCCTGCTGCTGCGGGAACTCCGCGGCGGCGTCGACGTCCAGCTCCACGCCGAGACCCGGGGCGTCCGAGAGGTGGAAGCAGCCGTCCTCCGGGTTCACCTGCGGGGCGCCCTTGACGACCTTCTTGATCTCCGCGTCCGCGAAGTCGTTGAAGTGCTCAAGGATCTTGAAGTTCGGGGAGGTGAAGCCGACCTGGAGGGACGCGGCGGTCAGCACCGAGCCGCCCACGTTGTGGGGCGCCACCAGCATGTAGTGGGTCTCGGCGGTCGCGGCGAGCTTCCTGGTCTCCCAGATGCCACCGATATGGCCGACGTCCGGCTGGATGATGTCCACGGCCTGGCTCTCGAACAGCTCGCGGAACTCGATCCGGTCGTGGATGCGCTCGCCCGTGGCGACCGGCATGTCGACCTTCGCCGCGACCTTCTCCAGCGCCTTGAGGTTCTCCGGCGGGACCGGCTCCTCCAGCCACGCCGGCTTGAACGGCGCCAGCTCCTTGGCCAGGCGCACGGCCGTGGCGGGGGAGAAGCGGCCGTGCATCTCCAGCATCAGCTCGGCCTCGGGGCCGATGGCGTCCCGGACGGCCTCGATCAGGGAGACGGCGTACAGGGTCTGCTCGTGGTCCAGCTCGAAGTGGCCGGTGCCGAAGGGGTCGATCTTGAGCGCCCGGTAACCGCGCTCCATGACCCCCTGAGCGGCCTTGTGGTAGGCCTCCGGGGTGCGCTCGGTGGTGTACCAGCCGTTGGCGTACGCCTTCACCTTGTCGGTGACCTTGCCGCCCAGCAGCTGCCAGACGGGGACGCCCAGGGCCTTGCCCTTGATGTCCCAGCAGGCCATCTCGATCACGGCGATGCCGGACATCACGATCTCGCCCGCACGGCCGTAGTCGCCGTACTTCATCCGCTTGACGAGGTCCTCGACAGCGAACGGGTCGGAGCCGAGAATGTGGTTGGCCTCGGCCTCCTTCAGGTAACCGAGAAGGGCGTCGGTGTGTCCCAGCATCCGGGTCTCGCCGACTCCGGTGATCCCCTCGTCGGTGTGCACCTGGACGTACGTCAGGTTGCGCCACGGCGTCCCGACCACGTGTGTGCTGATTCCGGTGATGCGCACGGCGGTAGTCCCTCGCAGGTTCGTCGGCTCAGTTTCCGTCAGTCATTCAGTTCGACGTGTTCGATATTTCGGCACACGTTCGAAATGCTGGCGTGACAGTAAGGACGCGGCGGTGGGGGTGTCAATGGGTCGCGCGCATAACGGTTTCGACAGTTTCGAAACCACGGGCGGGGTGTGTCCCTACAGAACCTTCACAGCTGGATCTAGGAACGTGACCGGCGCGGAACTTAATCTTCCCGCGTCATGGACTACTGCGACCCGTGCCGACGGCACCTGAACGGCGCCCTCGCCTGCCCGGGGTGCGGCACCTCAGCCGAAGCGCTGCGCTGGCGTGAGCCGGAGTACCACGCTGTGCCACACGGGAGCGGGGGCGTGACCGACGGGGCGGGTGGGTTCCACGGGGCGGAGGAGGGCTCCGGCTCTCACGGGGACTACAGCACCGACGAGGATTACGGCACCGACGGGTCCGATGAGCCCGATGAGCCTGACGAGGGCGACGAGGGCGAAAACCGGGAGCACTTGGGGCGTGCCGCGCGGCGGCGTGGGCGGGGGCGCGGGCCGGTCACGGAGGGTCCGGGCCCGGGCGGGGCGAGCCGGCGGGACCGGAAGGCCGCGGCGCACCGCCGGCGCCGACGCCGGACGCTGTTCATCGCGGCCGGGTTCGTGCTGGCCGCGGGCGGGCTGAGCCTCGCCGAACTCGGCATGGACGCGCCGAAGTCGACACCGAAGCCGGCGGCGGCCGGTGGTGAGTCGGCGGACGGGGACGCGTCCGTGGAGGCGGGGGAGCCGGGCCGCTCGTCGGGCGAGGCCGCGCGGGCTGACGGGGCGTCTGGGTCCCCCTCCCCGGGGGCTTCTGACTCGCCGTCGGCTTCGGCGTCCCCGAAGGACGGGAAGTCGAAGTCCCCGACGGAGGAGGAGACTCCGGGCGATGCGGAGTCGGCCACGGCGGGCACGTCCCCGAGCCGGCCGACGTCGGCTCCCACGGCCGCACCTCCGGCACCGGCACCGACTCCGACGCCGGGCCGCACCACACCACCCCCCGAGCCGGAACCGTCCCCGTCGGAAACCTGCAACCGCTTCCTGTGGTGGTGCACGTAGCGCGTGACGCCGGGTTGTGGGTCGGGGCCGCGCCGGGGGGTGTCCGTCCTCGGAACGGCGCGATCGACTTGCGTGCCGACTGACTGTTCGTTGACGCGCCAACCGCTGCGGGCGGACACCCCCCGACACGTCCCCTTGCGTGGTCCGGCGGCTGCGGGTGCGTAGGGGCTGGCGGGCCGCCCGTCCCGCCTAGCTGCGGGCAATCGTGCCGCTAAGGGCGGCACGGGTGGGCGCAGCGGCACCCCGCAACGCCGGGCTGCGGACCCACCCGGCACCAGCACCAACGCCGAGCACCTGAAAACGCCCCCGCCCCGCCCTACCCCAGCATCCCCCGCAACGCATCCCGCAGCGCCAGCCTCTCCCCCTCCGACAGCCCGGCCAACGGCTCCCGCGCGAACCGCAGCGACTCCCGCAGGCTCCGCGCCACCCGCCGCCCCTCCTGCGTCGCCGCCGCCACCTTCACCCGCCGGTCCGCGGGGTCCGGACGCCGCTCCACCAGCCCGCGCGCCTCCAGCCGGTCCACGATCCCGGTCACGTTCGACGGCTCGCACTTCAGCCGCTGCGCGAGCCTCCGCATCGGCAGCGGCTCCAGGCACAGCAGGCTCAGCAGCCGCGCCTGCGCCCCCGTGAGGGCGTGCTCCGCCGCCGCCGACTCGTAGTCCTCGTGGAACCGCGCCACGACCTCTCCGATCAGCTCGACGACCTCGAGCGTCAGGGGATCGGGGCGGCGGTTCGTCCTGCTCTGGGGAGTCGGTGTGGTGGAGACCATGCGATCGAGGGTACCCGGTTATTTGACAACCTGAAATTTTCAGGAGCATGGTTGTTTCAGGTACTGAAACATTCGCAACCACCACGTGAGGACAGGCGCACCATGACCGACACCCCCACCCTCCCCGCCGTCAGCCGCGAATGGCACCTGCTCAGCCGCCCGGTCGGCTGGCCGAAGCCCGAGGACTTCGCCCTGGTCGAGGCGGAGGTGCCGCAGCCCGGTGAGGGGCAGGTCCTCGTCCGGAACAAGTACCTCTCCGTGGACCCGTACATGCGCGGCCGGATGAGTGCCGCCAAGTCCTACGTCGCCCCGTTCGAGCTGGGCAAGGTCATGCAGGGCGGTGCCGTCGGCGAGGTCGTGGCCTCCAACGCGGAGGGGCTGTCCGTCGGGGACCACGTGCTGCACTTCTTCGGGTGGCGGGAGTACGCCGTCGTCGGCGCCAAGAACGCCGTGAAGGTGGACCCGGAGGCCGCGCCGCTGTCGACGTACCTCGGTGTCCTGGGCATGACCGGCCTCACCGCCTACGCGGGCCTGCTGCGCACCGCCGCCTTCAAGGAGGGCGACGCGGTCTTCGTCTCCGGTGCCGCCGGGGCCGTGGGCGGCCAGGTCGGCCAGATCGCCCGGCTGAAGGGTGCCTCGCGGGTCATCGGATCCGCCGGGTCGGAGGAGAAGGTGAAGCTCCTCGTGGAGGAGTACGGCTTCGACGCCGCCTTCAACTACAAGGACGGCCCCGTGAGCGAGCAGCTGCGCGCCGCCGCTCCCGACGGGATCGACGTCTACTTCGACAACGTCGGCGGTGACCACCTGGAGGCGGCCATCGGATCCCTCAACCAGGGCGGCCGGATCGCCGTCTGCGGGATGATCTCCGTCTACAACAACACCGAGCCCGCCCCGGGCCCGAAGAACCTCGCCCGCCTCATCCAGACCCGCGGCCGCATCGAGGGCTTCCTGGTCGGGGACCACTACGACCTCCAGTCGCAGTTCGTGCAGGAGGTCGCCCCCTGGGTCGCCTCCGGCGAGCTGAAGTACCGGGAGACCGTCGTCGAGGGCATCGAGAACAACCTGGAGGCCTTCCTGGGCGTGCTGCGCGGCGACAACACCGGGAAGATGATCGTCAAGCTGTGACGGCTCCCGACACCCTTTGCTGGACTTCCGGCATGCGGTAGTTTCTTTCCGAATCTGTCCCGGCCCGGGCGCGAGCCGCGGCGGACGACCGAAGGAACACAACCGCATGCCGATCCAGCAGTCCGACGTCCTGTACACCGCCGTCGCCACCGCCGAGAACGGGCGCGACGGGCGGGTGGCCACCGATGACGGCCGGCTCGACGTCGTCGTCAACCCGCCCCAGGCGATGGGCGGGAGCGGCGCCGGCACCAACCCCGAGCAGCTGTTCGCCGCCGGGTACAGCGCCTGCTTCCAGGGCGCCCTCGGTGTCGTCGCCCGACAGGAGGGTGCCGACCTCACCGGTTCGACCGTGACCGCGAAGGTCGGCCTCGGGAAGAACGGGGACGGGTTCGGGATCATCGTCGAGATCTCGGCCGACATACCGAAGGTGGACCGGGGCACCGCGCGGTCGCTGATCGAGAAGGCCCACCAGGTGTGCCCGTACTCGAAGGCGACGCGCGGGAACATCACCGTGACGCTCGTCTGACGACAGTCGTTGTCTGCGCGGAGGCCGCATCCTTGGACGTGGGATGCGGCCTCCGTCCGTGCCCGGGGTCAGCGGGCCAGCGCCGCCTTGTGCACCGCCCGCGCCAGGCGGTCGTTCTCCGGGGCCGCGCCGCCGGGGAAGGCGAACCGGCGCCGCGTGTATCCGTACGCGAGGCCGCTCCACGGGTCCGCGAAGGCCTGCGAGCCGCTCGCGCCGCTGTGCCCGATCGTCCCGGCCCCGAGGAACGGGTGCCACGTGTCAGCCGTGGTCTGGAAGCCGAGGCCGAACGACTTGTGGGCCCGGGCCACCAGGTCGTAGCCGACCGAGTGGAACTGGCCGAACTCCGCCACGGTGTCCGGCTTCAGCAGCGGCGCCTGCTCGCCCACCTCGCTGATCGCCGCCGCATACATCCCCGCCAGGCCCCGCGCCGACGCCACCCCGCCCACCGACGCCGGGCCCTTCGCGCGCACCAGCGGCATGTTGGGCAGCGAGGCCAGGTCGGTCGGCTCGGACGCGTGCCCGTTGAAGGCGATCGAGGCGAGGGTGTGCGGGCCCGTCGGGGCGGCGTCGAGGAGGGCCTGCTCGTCGGGGGTCGGGGCCAGCGGCTGGGTGGTGCGGAAGCGCGGCTCCTGGGGCGCGGGCAGACCGAGGAAGAAGTCCAGGCCGTACGGGGCCCTGATCCGCTCCTGGTACACCTCCTGGAGCGTGCGGCCGGTGGCGCGGCGCACGACCTCGCCGGCCAGGGCGCCGCTGACCAGGGCGTGGTAGCCGAACGCCGTGCCGGGCCGCCAGAACGGCCGCTGGTCGGCGAGGCGTTCGGCGAGCTGGCGGTCGTCGGCCAGCTCCGCGAGCGTGAAGCCGCCGTCCGTGCCGACCACCCCGGCCCGGTGCGCGAGCAGCTCGCGCAGGGTCAGGGCGCCCTTGCCCTCGGCCGCGAACTCCGGCCAGTAGTACGTCACCTTGCGGTCCAGTTCCAGCGTGCCGTCCTGGACGAGGAGGGCGACGACCAGGGCGGCGGCGCCCTTGGTGGACGAGAACACGCCGTAGAGGGCGTCCGCGTCGGTCCCCGCCCACAGGTCGACGACCTTGCGGCCGTGCACGTAGGCGCACAGCTGGCCCTCGTAGTCGGGGCGTTCCCCGGCCACGCACGCGGCGAACTCCTCACGTACGTCCTCGAAGCCGTCCGCCACGGTGCCGTGGATCTCCTGCGTCATCCGCTCTCCTCAACTGAACCGCTGTGTGCCACTGTGAACAATGCCCGTGCCACCTGCGGGAATTCCCCCTTCGGATGGTCCCGGAAGAGGGGTTCGGTGCCGAACAGGACCGTGCGCCCGCCGCTCACCACCGAGGCCTGCCCCGCGGCCTCGGCGGGGCCGCCGGTGCCGTCCCGGAGCGGGCGCCAGTGTCCGGAAACCAGCGGGTTCCCGGCCGCGTACGACTGCTCCACGCGCACACCGGGACCGAGACGGGTGAACCAGAGAGGGGCGTAGACGAACCCGTGGGGCGCCGCGTCGCGGGTGAGCGCGCCCGAGTTCACCGTGCGGACGACTCCGTTGGCCGCGTCGTCGCCCGCGACCGGCTCGACGGACAGCCGCCCCGCCGCCGCGTTCAGGGCCGCTCCCGTCGCACCCCGGCCCACCAGGCCGTGGCCGTCGAGGAAGGTGTCCAGGGCGGTGCGGGCGGAGGCCGACAGGGCGGCGCGGTTCAAGCCGGTGGAGACGAACAGCACGTCCGCGGCGGACCAGTCGAAGCCCGCGTTCAGGACCGCCGTCGAGACCGGCGTGACGTCGAAGCCCATCTCCCGCAGCGCGAACAGCTCACCCGGTGTGACGGCGGCGGCGACCCGGACGCGGCGCAGGGGAGTCGTGCCGGTCGCCCGCGTGGCCGTGAAGGCGACGTCGTGGGCGCGGGCGGCGGTGCGCGCGGCGCGCCGGGCCGACGCCGGGACGACCACGCTGCCGTCCGCCGCCCGGCGTACCGGAACCCCCTCGCGGAGGAGGGAGTTGAGCGCGGCGACCTCGCGCGGGTCGGTCAGGCGCAGACGGAGGTCGCCGTACGCGGGCACGTGGGCGACGGGGGCCGCCTCCGTGACCGGGCGCAGGGGCGCGCCCCGCAGGCTGCCCGACGGCACCCGCTCGACCGTGGCGCCCCACAGGCGTCCCAGGCTCCAGCCGGAGATGTCGTACATCTCCGAGACCCGGTCGCTGATGTCCCGGCCGTCGGCCAGCAGCACGTTCGCCATGCCGCGTTTCGGCTGGTGCAGGTCGACGACGTACGAGCCCTCGGGGTAGGTCCGTCCGGCGAGACGGAAGGGGCGGGTGGCGCGGGTGACGCGGACGTCGTTGGCGAGGAGGTGGTCGACCAGGCGGGCGGCGGCCGGCGCCGAGCGCTGGGTGCGTGAGGTGCCGGGCGGGATGACGTAGGCGCGCGGGAAGGTGGTCGTGTAGACGTCCTCCGGGCCGATGCCGGGGACGCCGGGGACCGTCTCGGGCGACACCGGAACCTGCGGGGCACCGGCCGCGCCGCGTCGGAAGACCTCGATCTGGTCGGCGACGAGTCCGGCACGGTGCTCGCGGACGTGGTCCAGGGTGGCGCGGATCGCCGCTCCCGCCACGGCCGTGTTGACCGCCGAGCGGCGGCGCAGCTCCGGGACGGGCAGCTCCTCGTACTCCTCGTTGTTCACCGGCAGCGGGATCTCGACCGTGTGGGCGGCCACCGTGCCGTGGAAGGCCGCGTACTGCGGGGTGAAGATGGGCGGCCAGTCGTCCCAGCCCTCCTCCTGGTCGCGGAACGGGATCTGGGCCGGCTCCACGCCGTCCTTCCCGGGCGTGAAGCCGAGGGCGTTGACGGCCGACTCCATGCCGAGGGCGTTGGCGTAGGAGTTCTTCAGGAAGAGGTCGTACTCGTAGTTCTCGCCGTGCGGGGGAGTGGTCGGCTCGATGAGCGTGCCGTTGACGTAGCCGTGCAGGTCCAGCAGGACGGCCGGCTGCTTGTCCAGCTCGATCCGCCGCATGACGCGCGTCTCGGGCTGGGACGCGGTGACGAAGTCCCGGTTCAGGTCGAAGCCGTTGGCGTTGGCGCGGGTGCCGGCGATACGGCCGTCCGGATTGGCCGTGATGTTGAAGTACAGGCGGCTGTGCGCGAGGAGGTCGCGGGTGCCGGCGTCCTTGGCGGTCGCGAGCCGCTCGACGATCCTCAGGGCGGCGTCCGTGCCCTCCCACTCGTTGCCGTGGATGTTGCTGTTGACGAAGACCGGCGTCTTGTAGTCCCGCCTGATCTCGCGGGACTCGGCGGCCGTCGCGGGGGCGTTCTCGATCAGGTCGCGCATCCGTTCCTGGGCGCGGGCCTCGCGGGCGGTCTCCGGGGCGGTGACGGTGACGAGGTAGAGGCGGTGGCCGCCGGCCGAGCGGCCCGTCACCTCCACGCTCACCCGGTCCCCGAGGCGTTGCAGCGCGTTCAGCTTCGGGGCGATCCCGTGGTACGGGGTGAGGCCCAGCTTCAGGGACTTGTCGCCGGGGTTCACCGGGTCCGGGGAGAGGGTCTGACGGCGGGGGTAGCCGCGGGTGTCCGCGGCGGCGGAGGTCCCTTCGGGAGCGGCCAGGGCCCGCCGGGCGGCGCTCGCCGGAGCCTGGGCCGCCCGGCCGTCCAGGGCGGCGCCCTCGCGGGTGACGGGCTTCGGGTCCGCGCCGGCGGCGCCGGGGGCGAGCAGGAGCGAACCCGCCGTGGCGAGGGTGAGGGTGACGATCAGCGCAGGTCTCGCAGGAACGGTTCTCGTGGTGCGCACGCAGTACCTCCCGAGGGGCTTCCTGAGATCGGTACGGCGAGGTGTACCGGTTCGACTCAACGGCAACAAGGGCGCGTTGGTGTCACCGGTGACCCGGATGGCTCTGCGGAGCACGCCCCGCCTGACCTGGGCGGCCTGTGACAGCGGTGTGACCGGAGCGCGTCAAGAGCGCGACACCGGCCCCGATAGGGTCGTCCCATGCGCGATCTCGGGGTGGGTTTCCGGTACCTGCTGAAGGGCCAGCGATGGGTGGCCCGGCACGGCAGGCAGTACGGCTTCGGGCTGCTCCCGGGCCTGATCACCCTCGTCCTGTACGCGGCGGCGCTCGTCGCGCTGGCCCTGTGGGGCGAGGACGCCGTGGCCTGGGCGACGCCGTTCGCCGACGACTGGTCGAGCCCGTGGCTCGGGCTGTTCCGCGGCTTCCTGACGGCCGTGCTGTTCGCCCTCGCCCTGCTCCTGTCCGTCGTGACGTTCACCGCGGTGACGCTGCTGGTCGGGCAGCCCTTCTACGAGAACCTCTCCGAGAAGGTCGACCGGGACGTGTCCCCGGACGGGCACGCCCCCGAGTCGGGGCTGCCGCTCTGGCGCGAGTTGTGGATCTCCGCCCGGGACAGCCTCCGGATCGTCGTGCGGGCCGCCCTGTGGGGCGTGCTGCTGTTCGCCTGCGGGTTCGTCCCGGTCGTCGGCCAGACGGTCGTCCCGGTGATCGGGTGCTTCGTCACCGGGTTCTTCCTCACCGAGGAACTGACCGCCGTCGCCCTCCAGCGCCGCGGCGTCGAACTGCGCACCCGGCTCGGCCTGCTCCGCTCCCGCAAGACCCTGGTCTGGGGCTTCGGTACGCCGCTGGCCGTGGCCTTCCTGGTGCCGTTCGTCGCGGTGTTCCTGATGCCGGGCGCGGTCGCGGGCGCCACCCTCATGGCGCGTGAACTCCTCGGCGAGGAGACCCGGGAGGACGGCGAGGAGGGCGACCGGGCCGTCACGACTCTTCCGCAGCCACCCTCAGGATCGTCCTGACCTGGGCGATGATGTCCAGCCGGTTCCGCACGAACTCCGGGTCGGTGACCTCGGTGGTGTTCCCGGCGCCGAACTGGAGCACCGGCGTGTGCACGTGCCCGCCCGGCAGGACGTCGTGCAGCCCCAGCCGGTCGCGCAGCAGGGTCGCCCGGTAGGCGATCTCGTTGGAGAGGTAGTCACCGCCGCCGCCCTGGCGGGCGGTGGAACCGGGGGTGGGCCCGCCGGGGCGTACGACGGGCTCGGTGCCGCCCGCCGGGATCTCGGTGACGCTCGTGTTGTCGTAGACGGGGAAACGGCCGGTGTCGGCGGCGACGATCGGCCCGTACGGCAGGGTGGTCGTCGTCCACTGGGGCTGCGAGGCCGGGTCGGTGACCGGGATCGTCTCGGTGCGGCCGATGTTCTCGTTGTCCCCGAAGCCGCCCCGCCAGGCCCCGTTGGTCCGCTCGATGTCGAACCGGCCGACCCGGCCCTGGCTCACGGTGGTGAACAGGTCGATGTCCTCGAGGTGGGGCCGGAGGGCCCGCTCCACCGTCCCGTCCGTGAAGTCCCGCCAGCGCACCGGGAAGACGGCCGTCTCGATCCGGGCCGGGCCGTCCGCCGTCTCGACGACCGTGCCGTCGAGGGCGAGCGCGGTGGCGCCCGACGGGTTGGAGATGCGGATGTCCCGGTCCAGGGTGAACGGGTCGAAACCGGTGAGCAGGATCCGCTTTTGGCCCTTGCCGTGCGGATAGCCGATGGCCGTCTGGCCGCGCGAGGTGCGCTCCAGCTCGTCCAGCAGCGCGGCCCGTTGCCCGTCCGTCAGCCCGAACTGCGGCTCCCAGGTGCGTACTTCCCGGGTCAGGCCCAGCCGCGCCCAGTACAGCGGCCGGTCGTCGTCCCGGCTCAGGTCCCCGCCCGCCGGGCCGCGCCCCTGCGCCCGGTCCACGGCCCGCCGCCACAACTGTGACCCCTCGCGGGTGACGGCCCGGCGGGCCTGCCCGTAGGAGCGGGCCGAATCGAGCGCCCGGGCCAGCCGCGGGGCCACGGCGTCGAAGCCGGAGCGGCGCAGGATCTCCTGTGGGGCGGCCCGGTCGAGCCGCTGCTCCTCGACGGTGGGGGAGGGGGCCGCCTCGGCGGCGCTCGCGGACGGGGGGACGGTGAGGCCGGTCAGCAGCGCGAGGCCGAGGACGCCGAGGCGAACGCGTATGGAGTTCAAGGGGGTTGAGCCCTTCCGTCACGGTGGGGGTGGCGTGGTGCCGGACGGCGGAAGTATCGCGTGAGGGCGGTGGTCCACGCCATGGGGCTCAGGACCCTTCACGCGGGAATCCGCGCCGTCGCCTCCCGGAGCGCGCCGAGGAAGGCCGCGGTGGCGGGCGTCAGGGGCCGCCCCCGCACGGTCGCCGCGTACACCGCCCGGACCGCCGCACCCTCGTCGAGCACCCGCAGCAGCCTGATGTCCGGGCGTGCCGACGCGGCGGCGAGCGCCGGCACCAGCGTCACCCCGAGCCCGGCGGCGACATAGCCCTGCTTGGCGGTCCACTCGCCGACGACGTGGGCGATCCGCGGACGGAAACCCTGGCGCAGGGCCGCGGTCAGCAGAGTGTCCTCGGGGCGGGCGCTGCCGGAGATCCAGTCGGCGTCGGCGAACCTGCCGAGCGGCACCGGGCCGTCCTGCCCGGCGAGGGGGTGGTCCGCCGCCACGGCGACGTACAGCGGCTCGTCGAGGAGGTGGTGGAGCGCGTACGACTCCAGCGGCGCGCGGCCGGTCGTCGACACCACCGCGAGGTCCAGGTGACCGGCCGTCAGCCGGTCCAGCAGAGCCGGGGTGAAGCCCTCCTCGCGACAGACGCGGACCCCGGGCCGGCGGGCGCGGAACAGGGCCAGGGCGTGCGGCACCAGGGCCGCGTCGGCGGTGGCGAAGGCGCCGAACCGGAGCCGTCCGCCGGCCGCCTCGCGCAGGGCGCCGAGTTCGCGCCGGGCGTCGTGCAGCGCGGCGACGACCGTCTCGGCGTGCGGCACCAGGAGCCGTCCGGCCTCCGTCAGCCGGACCCCGCGCGGCAGCCGGTCGAAGAGCGGCCCGCCGCCCAACGCGGCCTCCAGTGCGGCGACTTGCCGGGACACCGCGGACTGCGTCCAGCCGAGCGCCCGGGCGGCCACCGTGAACGAGCCGTGCCGGGCGACCTCCAGGAACACCCGAAGCCAGACGGTGGACAGGTCGGGCACCTCGTCATGCGGGGTCGGCATGGGTGCCATGCTAGACATTCGCTTGTCGCATCGCGGAGTGCCGCCTAGCTTCGACGGCATGCAGATCAGCCTGGACAACCCCGCCTCCGCGCCCCAGCCCCTCAGCCCGTACTACTCCCAGGTCGCCCGTCTCGAACAGGCCGACGGCAGCGCCCTGTTGTTCGTCTCCGGGCAGATCGCCGAGGGCGCCACCCTCGCCGAGCAGACCGAGGGCGTCTTCGAGACCCTCACCGCGCTGCTGGCGGCCCACGGCGCCACCCTGGCCGACGTGGTCAACATCCGCACCTACCTGACCGACATCTCACGGTTGGAGGAGTACGGCACCGTACGGCGGCGGTTCCTCACCGGCACCCCGCCGACCAGCATGACCTTCGAGGCGTCCCGCCTCTTCCGCCCCGAGGCCCTGATCGAGGTCGAGGTCGTGGCCGCCGTACCGGCCCGCTAGCCGTCGCCCGGTTCCGGGCTCTCGCCCAGCAGGGTCAGGAAGTCGCGGAACGCGGACGCCATGTCCACCGACTCCGGGTCCAGCAGCCACTGGTACTGCAGGCCGTCCAGGACCGCCACCAGCAGGGGCGCGGCCCGCTCGGGCGTGAGGCCGCTCGGCAGGCGGTCGCCGTACTCGGCGCGCAGCACCCCGGCCATGCCGGCGCGCACCCGGACGTAGCGCTCCGTGAAGTACGCCCGGGCCGGATGCTCCTCCGTGACGCTCTCGCCGAGCAGCGCCGAGAACGTCTGGACGATGGCCGGCCGCATCGCGTTGTACTCCACCAGCGAGGCCAGCAGGTCCAGGCGCAGCCGCCCGGCGGGCAGGGCGTCCCAGCGGTCCCGCTCCTGGAGCACCGCGACCAGCAGTGCCTCCTTCGTCGGGAAGTGGTGCAGCAGCCCCTGCTGGGTCAGCCCGACCCGCTCGGCGACCGCGGCCAGGCTCGCTCCCCGGTAACCGCGCTCGGCGATCACCTCCAGAGCGGCCCGCACGATCTCCGCACGCCGTTCCTCGCTCCTCGTCCTGGCCCTCATGGCGTCACGGTACGACATGCCGAACGATGCGATATCACGAGCAGATAACGAAACCTACCGCTTCACAGGCAGCCGGTGCACGATGGTGACATTCAGTGGCTTTCGACGTGGAGGTGCCGACGTGGCGGAGACAGCGGAGGAACGGCGCGAGGCGGCCGTCGAGGCGGCCCTCGGCAAGCTCGACCTGGACGCCAAGGCGCGGCTGCTGGCCGGCCAGGACATGTGGAGCCTGCCCGCGCTGCCGGAGGCGGGCCTGCCGTCCCTGGTCATGTCCGACGGCCCGATCGGCGTCCGCGGAGTGCACTGGAGCGCCGACGACCCGTCCGTCGCCCTGCCCTCACCGACCGCCCTCGCCGCCACCTGGGACCCCGCCCTCGCGCACCGGGCCGGGGTGCTGCTCGCCCAGGAGGCCCGCCGCAAGGGCGTCCACGTCCTGCTCGCCCCCACGGTCAACCTGCACCGCTCCCCGCTCGGCGGCCGCCACTTCGAGGCCTACAGCGAGGACCCGTACCTGACCGGGCGGATCGGCGCCGAGTACGTCCGCGGCGTCCAGTCCGGCGGCGTCGGCACCACCGTCAAGCACTTCGTCGCCAACGACGCCGAGACCGACCGCTTCACGGTGAACAACGTCGTCGGCGAACGCGCCCTGCGCGAGCTGTACCTGGCGCCCTTCGAGCACATCGTCGAGAACGCCCACCCGTGGGGCATCATGACCGCCTACAACACGGTCAACGGCACGACCATGACCGAACACCACCACCTGGTCAACGAAGTGCTGCGCGGCGAATGGGGCTTCGACGGCGTCAACGTCTCCGACTGGCTGGCCGCGCGCTCCACCACCGGCGCCCTCGCCGGCGGCCTGGACATCGCGATGCCCGGACCGCGCACCGTGTACGGCGAGGCCCTCGCCCGGGCCGTACGGGACGGCGAGGCCGACGAGGCCCAGGTCGACGAGGCGGTCCGCCGCGTCCTGCGCCTCGCCGCCCGGGTCGGCATCCTGGAGGGCGCCGACCCGGTCGTCACCGACCTGCCCGAGCCCGTCGACGGCACGGCCCTCGCCCGCGAGATCGCCCGCCGCTCCTTCGTCCTCGTCCGCAACGAGAACGGCGTGCTGCCGCTGCGGCCCGGCCGGGTCGCGCTGATCGGCTCCGCCGCCCGCGACGCCCGCGTCCTCGGCGGCGGCTCCGCCACCGTCTTCCCCGCCCGGACCGTCTCCCCGCTCGACGGCCTCACCGCCGCCCTCCCCGAGGGCAGCCTCAGCTACGCCGTCGGAGCCGACCCGAGCACCGAACTCGCCATCGCCGACCGGGGATTCGAGCTGCACGCCGTCTGCCGGGACGCCGCCGGCCAGGTCATCGGCACCCGCAGCGCGCCCAACGGCCAGATCCAGTGGGTGGGCTCCGACCTCCCGGACGGCGTCACGCACGAAGCCCTCCACACCGTCGAACTCACCGGCACCTTCACCCCGCGCGAGAGCGGCCCGCACACCTTCGGCATCAAGGGCATGGGCGCCTTCACCCTCACCATCGGCGGCACCACGTACTACGACGACGTCCAGCGCCCCGCCAAGGACGACCCCTTCGTCAGCTTCTTCGGCGCGCCCGAGCCCCGCGCCGAGGTGGAGCTCACCGCGGGCGAACCGGTCGACGTCCGCCTCGCCCACGCCGTCCACTTCCCCGACGACGCCGCCCTGAAGGCCGTCGCCTTCTGCCTCGCCCACCAGGAACCCCGGCGCGACCCCGACGAACTGATCGCCGAGGCCGCCGCCGCGGCCCGCGCCGCCGACACGGCCGTCGTCGTGGTCGCGACCACCGAACGCGTCGAGTCGGAGGGCTTCGACCGCACGGACCTGCGCCTGCCCGGCCGCCAGGACGACCTGGTCCGGGCCGTCGCCGCCGCCAACCCGAACACCGTCGTGGTCGTCAACTCCGGCTCCCCGGTGGAACTGCCGTGGCGCGACGACGTCGCCGCCGTGCTCCTCACCTGGTTCCCCGGCCAGGAGGGCGGCGCGGCCCTCGCGGACGTGCTCACCGGCGCCCACGAACCCGGCGGCCGGCTGCCCACCACCTGGGGCTCCCTGGCCGACGCCCCGATCACCCGGGTCGTCCCGGAGAACGGCGAACTCCCCTACGACGAGAACGTCTTCATCGGCTACCGCGCCTGGGAGAAGCACGGCCGCACCCCCGCCTACCCCTTCGGCCACGGCCTCGGCTACACCGACTGGACCTACGAGTCGGTCGAGGTGGCAGGGACCGCCGAAGGGGCCACCGTGACGGTCCGCCTCCGCAACACCGGCGACCGTCCGGGCCGCGAGGTCGTCCAGCTCTACCTCGCCCCGGGCGAGCCCGGCCCCACCCGCCCGGCCCGCGGGCTGGCCGGCTTCGCGGGCGTCGAGGCCGCACCCGGCGAGAGCGTCGAGGCGACCGTCGAACTGCCGCGCCGCGCCTTCGAGATCTGGGACGAAGCGACCGGCTCGTGGTCGTTTGTGAAGGGTTCGTACGAGATCCAGGTCGGGCGCTCGATCACGGACCGCAGGATCACCGCGACGATTAACGTCTGAGACGGGACGAGTTCCCCACCGAGCAGCCCCGGTCCGGGACCTGACCTCCGGACCGGGGCTCATGGCCTCCCGGCGGGCCTATCGCGCGCCGAACCCGTACACCGTCTCCGAGCGGAACACCTCGCCCGGCCGCAGCACGGTCGTCGGGAACTCCGGCCGGTTCGGGGAGTCCGGGAAGTGCTGCGTCTCCAGCGCGACGCCGTCACCGGGCGCGAAGGGCTCGCTCAGGTGGTCGGCGGTGTACAGCTGGAGGCCGGGCTCGGTCGTCGCCACCGTCAGCACCCGCCCGGACGCCGGGTGGTGCAGCTCGGCGACCTCCACCGGACGGTCCGTCACACCCTTGTCGAGCACGAAGTTGTGGTCGTAGCCGGACCCGATCTTGCGGGGCTCGCGGAAGTCGAAGCGCGTGCCCGTCACGTCGTCCAGGGCGCCCGTCGGGATCAGGTCCGCGTCGACCGGCGTGTACCGGGAGGCCGCGAGGCGCAGTTCGTGCCCGCCCGCGCCACCCGCACCGCCCAGGTCGAAGTAGCTGTGGTTCGTCAGGTTCACCACGGTCGGCGCGTCCGTCACCGCCTCGTACGCGATCCGCAGCGCCCCGCTCTCCAGCAGCGTGTACGTCGCCGTGACCGCGAGCCGCCCCGGGAACCCCTCCTCGCCGTGCGGACTGACCCGCGTCAGCCGCACCCCGTGCTCGACCGGGGCCGCGTCCCACACCCGCTTGTCGAACCCGCGGGCTCCGCCGTGCAGCGCGTTCGGCCCGTTGTTCGTTTCGAGCGCGTAGGTCCGCCCGTCCAGCGGGAACCGGCCCCCGGCGATCCGGTTGGCGTACCGCCCGACCAGGGCGCCGAGGTACGGCTCCGGATGGGCGAGATAGCCGTCCAGATCCGGGAACCCCAGCACCACGTCCCCGGCCCGCCCCTCCCGGTCCGGCACCTCCACGGACTGCACGATCCCGCCGTACGTCAGCACCCGCACCCGTACGCCCGCCCGCTCCAGGGTCCAGCGGTGCACCGGAGTCCCGTCGGAAAGTGTGCCGAAGAGTTCGTTCATGTGCGGAACTCTAGGTCAGGGGTTCCTCGCCGTGACCGTGCGGTACGCGATCTCCGCCAACCGGGCCTGTCCGTTCACGCTCGGGTGGAAGTAGTCCCAGCGGCTCAACTGGGCCGTGCCGAAGCGGTAGTCGTACACCGCGCCGCCGTCGTAGCGGCACCGCTCGTCCTGGGCGCAGACCTCCTTCAGGACCTTGTTGTAGTCCTCCACCCGCTTCCGCACCGTGTCCCGCCGCAGCGTCGCCGCCGTGTCCTGGGCGTTCGCGTCGCCCAGCATCGACGGGCAGATGCCCAGCTGCCACACCTGCCTCGCCATCGGGCTGGTGCGGCCCTCGGACCACAGCCGCTTCAGGTCCGGCACGCTCGCCACGAACACCTGCGCCTTGGGCAGGGCCTTGCGCAGAGAGCGCAGCGAGTCCTCGAAGTCGGCGCGGAAGGCGGAGACCGGGGTCATCGCCGAGGGGGTGGACCGGCAGGCGTCGTTCGCCCCGACCAGCACCGTCACCAACTGCGGCTTCCGCCGCACCGCCCGGGCCATCTGACCGGGCAGGTCGGCCATCCGCGCCCCCGACACCGCGTAGTTCCAGCTCCGCTCGGCGGCCCCGGCCCGGCCCAGCAGCCGCACCGCCAGCGAGTCGACCTCGGGGCTGGTGCCGGTCGCCCAGGACGCCTCCGGGCAGTCCGACAGCACGTCACAGGCGTCGAAGGCACGCGTGATGGAATCGCCGACGGCGGCGACGGAACTCGGGCTGCGGTCCCACAGGGGCGTGGGACTGGGGGACGGCTTGGCCGCGTCGGACGGGGCGGGGGAGTCGCCCCCCACGGCGTCACACCCGGCCACACCCACCACCGCGGCCACGACCAGGGCAAGCACGACCCGCGTGCGGTGGTTTCGCTTCCGCATCCCTGGTCCATCCCCTCGCCGCACCGTGCCTGTCTCCCCAACCAATAACAACGCACGAGGGTTCCCGACCGATCAGGTGCAACGGCTCACACCCGTACAAGCGTCCCCCTGGGTGAATGGCGGGAGTTTCCCGGCACCGGGACCGACCGTACGTCACACTCCTTGCGCCCCCGCACGGTAGCCTCGCCATCAACGTGACCCGCCCGGTCACCGCCGTTCCGCCCGTTTCCAAGATGGTCACGCTCAGCCCGGAGGTTCCGGTGACGACACGTGGAGTTCTGTACGTGCACTCCGCGCCGCGCGCGCTGTGCCCGCACGTCGAGTGGGCCGTCGCCGGGGTGCTCGGCACGCGCGTCAGCCTGGACTGGATCCGGCAGCCCGCCGCCCCCGGCACCTGGCGCTCGGAGTTCTCCTGGCAGGGCCAGGCGGGCACGGCGTCCAAGCTCGCCTCCGCGCTGCGCGGCTGGCACCTCCTGCGCTTCGAGGTCACCGCGGAACCCTGCCCCACCGCCGAGGGCGAACGCTACAGCTGCACCCCCGACCTGGGCATCTTCCACGCCGTCACCGGCATCCACGGCGACATCCTCATCCCCGAGGACCGCCTGCGCGCGGCCCTGCAGCGCAGCCGCCAGGGCGAGACCGACCTGGAAGCAGAGCTGAACAAACTCCTCGGCAAGCCCTGGGACGACGAGTTGGAACCCTTCCGCTACGCAGGCGAAGGCGCCCCGGTCCGCTGGCTGCACCAGGTGGTCTGATCTCTGTTTCGCGCATGCGGAAGGGCCCCCACCCGTAGGTGGGGGCCCTTTCCGTCGAACGCGTGGGAGCGGCGTCTCACACGGTCCGGAACGCCAGCACCACGTTGTGCCCACCGAACCCGAACGAGTCGTTCAGCGCGGCGATACGCCCGTCGACGGGCAGCTTCCGAGCCTCACCCCGGACGACATCGGCGTTCGCCTCGGCCTCCGGGTCCAGGTTCTCCACATTGATCGTCGGCGGAGCCACCCGGTGGTACAGCGCGAGCACCGTCGCCACCGTCTCGACACCACCCGCACCACCGAGCAGATGCCCGGTCATCGACTTCGTCGCGGACACCGCGATGTGGTCGGTGTCGTCACCGAACACCTTCCGCAGCGCCTTCAGCTCGGCGATGTCACCGGCCGGCGTCGACGTCGCGTGCGCGTTGACGTGCACGATCTCCGCCGGGTCCAGGTCGGTCCGCTCCAGCAGGTTCTGCAGGGCGTGCGAGATGCCCCGCCCCTCCGGCTCCGGCTGCACGATGTCGTGCGCGTCGGCGGAGATGCCCTGCCCGACCGCCTCGGCGTACACCCGGGCCCCGCGCTTCGCGGCGTGCTCGGCGGACTCCAGGACGACGACACCGGCGCCCTCACCGAGGACGAAGCCGTCACGGGCGACGTCGTAGGGGCGCGACGCGCCCTGCGGGTCGTCGTTGTTCTTGGACATCGCCATCATGTTGCCGAACGCGGCGATGGGCAGCGGGTGGATCGCCGCCTCCGTGCCACCCGCGACGACGACGTCGGCGCGGCCGGTGCGGATCATCTCGATGGCGTAGCCGATGGCCTCGGCGCCCGACGCGCAGGCGGAGACCGGCGTGTGCACGCCCGCCCGGGCGCCCACGGCCAACCCCACGTTGGCCGAGGGGCCGTTGGGCATCAGCATGGGAACGGTGTGCGGGGAGACGCGGCGGACGCCCTTCTCCTTCAGCACGTCGTACTGGTCGAGCAGCGTGGTCACGCCACCGATGCCGGAGGCGATGACCGCGCCGAGCCGGTCGGGGTCGACGTTCGGGTCCTCGCCGGCCTTCGCCTCGAAACCGGCGTCGGCCCAGGCCTCCTTGGCCGCGACCAGCGCGAACTGCGCGGAGCGGTCCAGTCGGCGGGCCTGCGGCCGGGGGATGACCTCGGTCGGCTCCACGGCGACGGGGGCCGCGATCTTGACGGCCTGGTCGGCCGCCCAGTCCTGCTCCAGGGGCTTGACGCCGGAACGTCCGGCGACCAGGCCCTCCCAGGTAGAGGCTGCGTCGCCACCCAGCGGTGTGGTTGCGCCGATACCGGTGACGACCACGGTGCGATTGGTCGAGCTCACGGGAATTCTTTCTCCAACGGATCCGAGGATTAAGCGGCGCCACCGCCGGGTGGCGGGGCAGTCAGCCCTAGGGCCTGATCGGTCGATCAGCCCTGGTGCTTGAGGATGTAGTCGGTCGCGTCGCCGACCGTCTTGAGGTTCTTGACGTCCTCGTCGGGGATCTTGACGTCGAAGCGCTCTTCGGCGGCGACGACGACCTCGACCATGGACAGCGAGTCGACGTCCAGGTCGTCGGTGAAGGACTTGTCCAGCTGGACGTCCTCAACCGGGATGCCGGCGATCTCGTTCACGATCTCGGCGAGACCGGCGACGATCTCTTCCTGAGTGGCGGCCATGTTGGCGCTCCTTCGTAGATATCCAGAGGGTGTGGCAGGTGGTTCTTCCCGTCCCGGACCGCATGATCCGGCACGGAGTGCCTAGGGGAGGGTAACGACAGTCGCGGCGTAGACGAGACCCGCCCCGAAGCCGATGACGAGCGCGGTGTCGCCGCTCTTCGCCTCGCCGGTCGCCAGGAGCCGCTCCATCGCGAGCGGGATCGAGGCGGCCGAGGTGTTGCCGGTGGTGCGGATGTCACGCGCGACCGTGACGTGCTCCGGCAGTTTCAGGGTCTTCACCATCGAGTCGATGATCCGCACGTTGGCCTGGTGCGGGATGAAGACGTCCAGGTCGTCCGCGGTGATCCCGGCCGCGTCCAGCGCCTGCTGGGCCACCTTCGCCATCTCGAACACGGCCCAGCGGAACACCGCCTGGCCTTCCTGGGTGATCGCGGGGAACTTCTCGACCGTCCCGTCGCGGTAGTCCGTCCACGGCACGGTCTGCTTGATGGTGTCGGACTTGTCGCCCTCGGAGCCCCACACGGTCGGGCCGATCGCGGGCTCCTGGGACGGGCCGACCACGACCGCGCCGGCACCGTCGCCGAACAGGAAGGCCGTCGCCCGGTCCTCCAGGTCGGTCAGGTCGCTCAGCCGCTCGACGCCGATCACCAGGACGTACTCCGCCGAGCCCTCGACGATCATGCCCTTGGCGAGGGTCAGGCCGTAGCCGAAGCCCGCGCAGCCCGCCGAGATGTCGAAGGCGGCGGCCTTGTCGGTGCCCAGCTTGTCCGCGATCTCGGTGGCGACCGCCGGCGTCTGCTTGAAGTGCGAGACGGTCGAGACGATCACGCCGCCGATCTGCTCGACGGAGATGCCCGCGTCCGCGATGGCCTTGCCGGACGCCTCCACCGACATCGCGGCGACGGTCTCCTCGTCGGAGGCCCAGTGCCGCGTCTCGATGCCGGAGCGCGAGCGGATCCACTCGTCGGACGACTCGATCGTCTCCAGGATCACCTCGTTCGGCACGACCCGGGTCGGCCGGTAGCCGCCGACGCCGAGGATCCGCGCGTACGGGGCGCCCTTGCTGGGCTTGATCTTCGCCATGCTCTCGGGCTCCTTCTCAGACACCGTGCTCGGCGATGAGCTCGCGAGCCGCGTCGAGGTCGGCGGGGGACTTCAGGGCCAGCGTCTTCACACCGGGCAGGGCCCGCTTGGCGAGGCCGGTGAGGGTGCCGCCGGGGCACACCTCGATCAGGGCCGTGACCCCGAGCTCCTTGAACGTCTCCATGCACAGGTCCCAGCGGACCGGGTTGGCGACCTGGCCGACCAGGCGCTCCAGCACCTCGCCGCCGGCGGCGACGGCCTGCCCGTCCTTGTTCGAGACGTAAGGGACCTTCGGGTCAGCGGTGCCCCGGGCGTCGGCGGCGGCCTTCGCCAGCGTCTCGACCGCGGGGGCCATGTGGTGCGTGTGGAACGCGCCGGCGACCTTCAGCGCGACGACCTTGCGCACGCCCTCGGGCTTGTCCGCCTCCAGCGCGGCGAGCTGCTCCTTGGTGCCGGCCGCGACGATCTGGCCCGCGCCGTTGATGTTCGCCGGGGTCAGGCCCAGCTGCTCCAGGTGAGGAACCGTCACGGCGGGGTCGCCGCCCAGCAGCGCGGCCATGCCCGTCTCGGTGACGGCGGCGGCCTCGGCCATCGCCAGACCGCGGGTGCGGACCAGGCGCAGGGCCTCCTCGTGCGGGAGCACCCCGGCGAGCGAGGCGGCGGTGAACTCGCCGACGCTGTGACCGGCGAGGGCACCGACCTTCCGCGGGAGGTCGGCCGGGTCCTCGAACAGCAGGGACGCGGACGCCAGTCCGGCCGCGACCAGCAGCGGCTGCGCCACCGCGGTGTCGCGGATCTCCTCCGCGTCGGCCTCGGTGCCGTAACGGATCAGGTCGATCCCCGCGGCGTCGGACCATGCCTCCAGGGCACCGCGGACACCGGGGAAGTCGAGCCATTCAGTCAGGAAGCCGGGCGTCTGGGCGCCCTGGCCGGGAGCGACGAGTACGAGCACTCTCACACTCTCTCTTGGGGACGGGCACGGCCGCCCGTGGGGACAGGGACGAAGAACACGAGGGGGTTTTGTCGAGCCCCGACAAAACCTTAGGGCTGGAGATCTCCATCGACCAGACGCCCCAGGATCAGCGCGATCCGCAGCGTGAAGGCAGAGCGTACATCGGAGGGTGACCATCCGGTGACGTCAGTCACACGTCGAAGCCGGTAGCGGACGGTGTTGGGATGCACGAACAGCATCCGGGCGGCGCCTTCGAGGCTGCTCGCCTGTTCGAGATAGACGCTGAGGGTCTCCAGGAGCGCGGCCCCGGCCTCCTCCAGCGGTCTGTAGATCTCCTCCACCAGCTGCTCACGGGCCGAGGGGTCACCGGCGATCGCCCGCTCCGGAAGCAGGTCGTCCGCCAGGACCGGGCGCGGGGCGTCCTGCCAGGCGGAACACGCCTTCAGCCCCGCCGCGGCGGCCTGCGCGGACCGGGTCGCGGCCAGCAGATCGGGTACCACCGGACCCGCCACGACCGGCCCCGCGGCATACGGGCCGATCAGCGACTTGGCCACGGCCAGCGGGTTGTCGCTGCCGCCCGCGATGACGACCAGCCGGTCGCCGAGCACCCCGGTCAGCACCTGGAGCTTGGCGTGCCGGGCGGCGCGCCGGATGGCCTCGACGGTCAGCTCGCTGTCCCCGTCGGGCGCCGTCCCGAGCACCACGCACACGTGCTCGGGCGAGTTCCAGCCGAGGGCGGCGGCGCGCGACACGGCACCCTCGTCGGCCTCGCCGCTGAGCACCGCGTTCACGACCAGCGACTCCAGCCGGGCGTCCCAGGCGCCGCGTGCCTCGGCGGCCTGCGCGTACACCTGGGCGGTGGCGAAGGCGATCTCCCGGGCGTACACCAGCAGCGCCTCGCGCAGCACGCTCTCGTCGCCGGGGGCCGCGACCTCGTCGATCGCGGACTCCATGACCTCGATGGTGGTGCGCACCATCTCCACGGTCTGCCGCAGCGTGATCGCCCGGGTCAGCTCGCGGGGAGCGGTGCCGAACACGTCGGTGGAGATGGCCTGCGGGGCGTCCGGGTGCCGGAACCACTCGGTGAACGCGGCGATGCCCGCCTGCGCGACCAGACCGATCCAGGAACGGTTCTCCGGGGGCATGGCCCGGTACCAGGGCAGCGTCTCGTCCATCCGCGCGATGGCCTGCGCGGCGAGCGATCCGGACGACTTCTCCAGCCGCTTCAGCGTCGCGGCATGCGGGTGGACGGCACGGGCTGCGGCTGCGTTCTTGCTGGTTTCGGGTTCGGGCACGGGGACAAGACTGCCTTATCCGGACGGGAAGGTGCGCCGCCGGGTCTACGGTGGACCTCGTGATGGACATTCGGCGCGCTGACGAGCGCTACCAGGGCGGGGACCCGGCGGCCGGAATCGAGAGCCGGCACGCCTTCTCCTTCGGGTCCCACTACGACCCGGACAACCTCCGCTTCGGCGCCGTGCTCGCGTGCAACGAGGAGCGGCTGGCCCCGGGGGCCGGGTTCGACGAGCATCCGCACAGCCACACCGAGATCGTGACGTGGGTGGTGGAGGGCGAGCTGACGCACCGGGACTCCACCGGGCACGAGTCGGTCGTCCGCCACGGCGACGTGCAGCGCCTCAGCTCGGCGGGCGGGGTGCGCCACGTGGAACGCAACGACGGCCCCGGGCCCCTGACGTTCATCCAGATGTGGCTGGCCCCGCTGCGGCCCGGCGGCGACCCGTTCTACGAGGTCGTCCACGGCATCGCCGACTCCACGCCGTACGCCGTCCCGGAGGCCGGCGCGATGCTGCACGTGCGGCGGCTGGGCGCGGGGGAGCGGACGGCGGTGCCGGACGCGGCGTACGCGTACGTGCACGTGGTGCGCGGTGACGTACGCCTGGACGGCGCGGAGCTGGGCGCCGGCGACGCGGCCCGGATCACCGATGCCAAGGGCCTGGAGGCGGAGGCCGTGACGGCGGCCGAACTCCTCGTCTGGGAGATGGCCTAGAGCCCGCGCCGCCGCCAGAGCCCCGCGCCGCCTCTAGAGTTCCGCGAGCACGGCGTCCGTGAAGGGTGGCCACGCCTCGATCGCCCACGCCCCGAACGCCCGGTCCGTCAGCGCCACGCACGCCGCCCCCGCGTCGGGGTCGATCCACAGGAACGTACCGGACTGCCCGAAATGTCCGAACGTGCGGGGCGAGGACGAAGCGCCCGTCCAGTGCGGCGACTTGGAGTCGCGGATCTCGAAGCCGAGCCCCCAGTCGTTCGGGTTCTGGTGGCCGTACCCCGGCAGAACGCCCTTCGTGCCCGGGTAGTGCACGCTCATCGCCTCGGCGACCGTTCGGGGATCCAGCAGCCGCGGCGCCTGCACCTCGGCGGCGAACCGCAGCAGGTCCTCGACCGTGGACACCCCGTCCTTGGCCGGGGAGCCCTCCAGGGTCGTCGAGGTCATGCCCAGCGGCTCCAGCACGGCCTGCCGCAGGTACTCGGCGAACGGGATGTCGGTCGCCTTCTCGACGTGGTCGCCGAGCTGCTCGAAGCCGGCGTTGGAGTACAGCCGCCGTTCCCCGGGCGGGGCCGTGACCTTGTGCTCGTCGAAGGCGAGGCCCGAGGTGTGCGCGAGCAGGTGCCGGACCGTCGCCCCGTCCGGACCGGCGGGCTCGTCGAACTCGATCGCCCCCTCCTCGTACGCGACGAGCACCGCGTACGCGGCCAGCGGCTTGGTCACCGACGCGAGCGGGAACCGCTGCCCGGCCGGGCCGTGGGTGCCCAGGACGGTGCCGTCCGCCCGTACGACACCCGCCGCGGCGGTGGGAACCGGCCAGTTCTCGATCAACGCGAGGCTCTTGAGCGACATGCGTTCGAGCCTATGCGCTCAGAGCGTCAGCTCCAGCAAGGGGTTGGGCTTGGGCCGGAATCCGAGGGAGACGTACAGCGGCTCGGCCTCCGGCGAGGCGGTGAGCTGCACCCGCCGGGCACCGCGCTCCCGGAACCATTCCAGCAGCGTGGTCGTGCAGGCCCGCGCGTAGCCCCGGCGCCGGGCGTCCGGGTCGGTGGCGACACTGAAGACGAACCCCACCATGCCCTGCGGGTCGCCCGGCTTCCCGATGCGGTAGTCGATCGTCCCGGCGACCAGCGAGGCCAGCGCCCCCGGCCGCTCCGGGTGGTCGACGACGAACGCCACGAAGTCCCCCTCCGGCTCGCCCAGTCTGCTTCTCAGGGTCGGGAGGGAATCCCCGTGCCAGGCGATGGAGGGGTCGGTGGCGAACACCGAGTCGATCATGACCTGGCGCAGGCGCAGGACTTCCTCGGCGTCCTCGGGCAGGGCGCGGCGTACAACACTCATGACTCCGTACGCTAACCAGCCGGATCAAGGAACGTCCTGCCGATTTCTTACCTCCCGCGCTTGCTTGGAGTGCACTCCAAGGTTCTAGCGTGGGGGCCATGACGGTGATGGAGACCACGGGGACCAGGACCGACACCTGCGCCGGCCCGCCGCAGCAGAACCGGCGCCCGGACGGCGAGGACCGCTACACGATCAGCGAGGTCGTCGCCCTGACCGGCCTGACGGCACACACGCTGCGCTGGTACGAGCGCATCGGTCTGATGCCGCACATCGACCGGTCCCACACCGGCCAGCGCCGCTACACCAACCGCGACCTCGACTGGCTCGACCTCGTCGGCAAGCTCCGCCTGACGGGCATGCCGGTCGCCGACATGGTGCGGTACGCGGAACTGGTGCGCGAGGGCGACCACACCTACGGCGAGCGCTTCGAGCTGCTGAAGACGACCCGCGAGGACGTCCTGGCCAGGATCGACGAACTCCGGGGCACGCTCGCCGTGCTCGACCGGAAGATCAGTTTCTACGCGGACGCCGGGCGTGCCCTGGCGTCGGAGAGGTCCCGATGACGGACGGCAGGATCACGACGGCGAAGCTCGGCGACAACGGCCCCGAGGTGGGTGTCCAGGGTCTCGGCTGCATGGGCATGAGCTTCGCCTACGGCCCCTCGGACGCGGACGCCTCCCGGGCCACCCTGGAACGGGCGCTCGAACTGGGCGTCACCTTCTACGACACGGCCGACGCGTACGGCGCCGGCGAGAACGAGCGGTTCCTGTCACCGTTCTTCAAGGCCCACCGCGACGAGGTCGTCATCGCGACCAAGTTCGCGCTGTCGATCCCCGCGGACGACCCCACCCGCCGGGTCATCCGCAACGACCCGCCCTACATCCGCCAGGCCGTCGAGGCCAGCCTGAAGCGCCTGGACGTCGACGCCATCGACCTCTACTACATGCACCGGCGCGATGTGAACGTGCCGATCGAGGAGAGCGTCGGCACCATGGCCGACCTGGTCCGCGAGGGCAAGGTCAAGCACCTCGGCCTGAGCGAGGTCACGGCCGAGGAACTGCGCGCCGCGCACGCCGTGCACCCCATCGCCGCGGTGCAGTCGGAGTGGTCGCTGTTCAGCCGCGACATCGAGAGGCACGTCGTCCCCGCGGCCCGCGACCTGGGCGTGGCGCTCGTCCCGTACTCGCCGCTCGGCCGGGGCTTCCTCACGGGCTCGTTCGCCAGCGCGGAGGAGCTGTCGTCCGACGACTTCCGCCGCCAGCAGCCCCGCTTCACGGGCGACAACGCGACGGCCAACGCGACCCTGCTGGAACTGATCCGCACGGTGGCCAAGGCCCACGACGCCTCCCTCGGCCAGATCGCCCTGGCCTGGGTCCAGCAGCAGGCCACGATCCGCGACCTCCCGGTCATCCCGATCCCCGGCACGCGCAAGCCGTCCAGGGTCGAGGAGAACACGGCGGCGACCACGATCGTCCTGACGGACGAGCAACTGGACCTGCTGGACGGCATCGCGGCCCAGGTGGCGGGCAACCGCTACGCGGACATGGCGTTCACTTCAGCCGGCAGGGAGTAGAGGAACGCCCTCAGGGGCGCGGGGCTGTGCCGATGTGCGGCTCCGCCGCGTGTGCGCGATCAGCCACGCACAAACCCGCGCCCGCCCACGGCGAGATCCAGGCAGACGCTAAAGCTCCGCCAACAACTCCGCCTTCTTGACCGAGAACTCCTCATCGGTCACCAACCCGGCCTGATGCAGCTCCCCGAGGTGCCGGATCCGCTCGGCGATGTCCGCGGGGTCACGGCGCGGCGCAGCCGCGGGAACGGCCGCAACCGGACTGGACGTCCGCACCGCGGACAGGACCGCCGCCGCGAACGGCAGTGACTCGTGCACGGGCCCGTACCCCAGCCCGAACACCACCGCCGCGGGATCCTGGTCGGCCTGCACGGCGGCCGTCCCCACCTCCCGCCGCAGCAGCCGCAGATGCCCCTCGAAGACCTCCGGCGACCGCCACTCCACCCCGTTGAGCTCCCCGACGGAGAAGTTCTGGTCCCCGGCCTTCCACTTCGCCGACGACGCCCCCGTCCAGAACCACCGGAAGCTCACGGTCCGCCCGTCGAAGGTGGCCTTCCCGTCGTACGCCTTGAACGACAGCGGCCCCTTCGGCGGCTCCACGAGGAAACGGTCCGCCGGCCCCGACTCCGTCAGCAGCCCGCGCAGCTCGTCGGCGTAGTACTCCGCGAGCACCTCCCGCTCGGCGGGCAGCACCAGCCGGTAGGGGTCGCCGCTCTCCTTCAGCTGCCCGGCGGCCGCCTCCATCAGCGGGTCCGCGCCGGGGCGTGGTTCGACGCGCAGCACGACCGTGCCGCGCTTCCCGCGCGTCAGGGTCACACCGGCGATCGCCTCCAGGGGCACACGGCGTTCCCCGAGCGCCTGGAAGAGCTTGGGTGTTCGAATCCCCCGTTCGTAACGGATGAGCACGGAGTCGGACTCGAACTCCCAGGCGGCATGAAATCCGGCCAGTACGTCACCCATGCGGCTCATCGTATGCGGCACGCGCCCCTCCGTCCCCCTCCCGAGCAGACCGCAGTTTCTTCGCCTCTACGCGCGTCAGGCCGCCGCCGTGCCGGACAAACCGGTACGGCAGACGCCGTCTTCGTGCGCGCAGTGCACCGAGCGGTATGCGCCAACGCCGATCTCTGCGAAATTCATCAGACTTGCCGTGCCCGGCTCGAAGTAGCCGGCGTGCCCCTTCGCGCCCTGCGCGGACAGCACCCGCGCCCCGAACCCGGCGGACACCGGATCCGCCCCGTGGCCCAGCCCGCCGACCTCCAGGTACGGCACGTCCTGGATCCAGTCGTCGGCGTCCCGCATCGCCCACACCTGGGCGCTGGTGTGCAGCTGGGCGGCCCGCTCCACGCGCATGCCGGGGCTGCCGGCCACCGCGATGTCGGAGACCCGGCCGGGCAGCGAGTGCGCGGCGACCCCGCACACCACCGAGCCGTAGCTGTGGCAGAACAGCGACACCGGCGCGCCGCCGGGCAGCGCCCGCACCAGCGCGTTCAGCCGTACGGCGCCCTCCTCGGCGCGCATCGCCGTCGCCGAGTCGATGCCGAGTCCGCTGGGCGCCGTGTAGTCGGCCCAGGCGATCACGGCCGTCCGGGTCGACGGGCTCGCCTCCCGCTCCGCCGCGTACAGGGACTCGGCCATGCCCACGGGCGCCGAGTACTTGCGGTGGGTGCGCTGGAAGGTGAGCAGGTCGGTGTCGACGCCCGGGACGACGACCGAGACGCGGTCCGCCGTGTCCAGGTCGCCGAAGACCTCCGCCACCCGGCCCGAGCCGTCGGGATCGAAGGCGAGGATGTGGCGCCCCTTCTCCATCAGGTCCTCGAAGCGGTGCAGCCTGCGGCCGGCCTCGTGCTGTCCGGCCGGGGTGAGGCGCTGGTCGTGCATCCGCTCCCGCTCGACCTCACGCGCCTCGGCGAGCGCGATGCGGTTGGCGCGGTAGCGCAGCTCGACCGGGGCGCCGTTCATGTTGCCGACGGCGAGCGGGTACTTGTGGACCAGGCCCGCGCGGTCCCGCTCGGTGAGCGAGGCGAAGAAGCGGGCCAGCTTCGTCGGCTCGGACTGCGGGTCCGGCAGCCGGTGGCCGGCGATCCGGCCGTCCTCCCAGGCGGAGAGCGAGGCCTGGAGCGGCGTGTCGCCCCGCTGGTTGCGCAGGGCCGTCCAGCCGGTGGTCGCCAGCATCACGAACACGACGGCCAGAGCGAGCAGTGCGCGCCAGACGTTCAGCTGCGGGGTGGTGTCGAAGGAAGTCACTGAAAGGACACACTAGGAGAACGAAGGGGTCTCGCGTTAACCAAGTGACCGGGATCACGTTTCGGTGAATGTGCTAGGGGGACTGCCCCGCACGCCAGTTCCCCGCCAGCGCGGGGCCCACCTGATCGAGGTAGGCGGTGGTGAGTTCACGCAATCCCTCAAGGGTGAGCTCGTCCCCCGCGGACCACAACCGCTCGGTGACACGGATCACCCCGCCGAAGAGGGCGACGGCGATCCGCGGCCGCGGATCCGCGTCCACGTCGAGCCCCTCGCGCTCGGCGATGATGCCCGCGAGCTGCTCCTCCAGTTCCGCCGCCCGCCGCAGATGGGCGGCGAGCAGCGCGGGCGTCGACTCGATCACCCGGTAGACGCGCAGGTGCAGCTCGATCGGCACGATCTCCTCGACGGCCTCGTTGATCGCGTCCCAGCTCTCCAGGACGGCCCGGCGCAGGGCCTCCAGCGGAGCCTCGTGGGGCGGGCGGGCCCGTACGGCGTCGACGACGAGCGCCTCCGCGAGTCGCGGCACGAAGAACGCCGTCTCCTCCTTGCCGGCGAAGTACCGGAAGAAGGTGCGCTGCGAGACGTCGACGGCGGCGGCGATGTCGTCGACGGTCGTCTCCTCGTACCCGCGCGTGACGAACAGCTCCAGGGCGGCTCGCAGCAGCGCGTCCCGGGTGCGCCGCTTCTTGCGTTCGCGCAGGTTCAATTCGTGCCTCTCGTCGGAACTGTTCTCCCAGTTCAGGCTATACGGGGATGTCGTGTCAGTTACCGACTAGTGAATTGGTTTGTCAATTGTCAGTGGCTGTCATTAGCCTCGAGCGCATGACTAGTCAGACCACCATCGACACGACGGGGTCGGGGGGCATACCGGCGGAGCCGTCGGACGCGACGCCGGGCAAGGGGCTGCGAGGGCACCCCTGGCTCACCCTCATCACCGTCGCTGTGGGGGTCATGATGGTGGCCCTCGACGGCACCATCGTGGCCATTGCCAACCCGGCCATCCAGAAGGACCTCGGCGCCACCTTCGCCGAAGTCCAGTGGATCACCAACGGATACTTCCTCGCCCTCGCGGTCTCCCTGATCACCGCGGGCAAACTCGGCGACCGCTTCGGCCACCGGCAGACCTTCCTCATCGGCGTCGTCGGCTTCGCCGCCGCCTCGGGCGCGATCGGCCTGTCCGACAGCATCGCGTTCGTCGTCGTCTTCCGCGTCCTGCAGGGCCTGTTCGGCGCGCTGCTGATGCCGGCCGCGCTCGGCCTGCTGCGGGCCACCTTCCCGGCCGAGAAGCTCAACATGGCCATCGGCATCTGGGGCATGGTCATCGGCGCCTCCACCGCCGGCGGCCCGATCCTCGGCGGCGTGCTCGTCGAGCACGTCAACTGGCAGTCGGTGTTCTTCATCAACGTGCCGGTCGGTGTCCTCGCCGTCGTCCTCGGCGTCTGGATCCTCCTCGACCACCGCGCCGAGAACGCCCCGCGCTCCTTCGACCTGCTGGGCATCGCCCTGCTGTCGACCTCCGTGTTCTGCCTGGTGTGGGCGCTCATCAAGGCCCCGCCGTCCGAGTGGGGCTGGGGCGACGCCAAGACGCTCGGCTTCCTCGGCGCCTCCGTGCTGGGCTTCGCGCTCTTCGCCTTCTGGGAGACGAAGGTCAGGGAGCCGCTCATCCCGCTCGCCCTGTTCCGTTCCGTGGCGCTGTCCGCGGGTGTCGTGCTGATGGTCCTGATGGCCATCGCGTTCATGGGCGGCCTGTTCTTCGTGACGTTCTACCTGCAGAACGTGCACGGCATGAGCCCCATCGACGCGGGTCTGCACCTGCTGCCGCTCACCGGCATGATGATCGTCGGCTCGCCGCTCGCCGGCGCGATGATCACCAAGTTCGGTCCCCGGGTCCCGCTCGCGGGCGGCATGGCGCTCACCGCGATCGCCATGTACGGGATGTCGACACTGGAGACGGACACCGGCAGCGGCGTCATGTCGCTCTGGTTCGCCCTCCTCGGTCTCGGCCTGGCACCGGTCATGGTCGGTGCGACCGAGGTCATCGTCGGCAACGCGCCCATGGAGCTGTCGGGTGTCGCGGGTGGTCTGCAGCAGGCCGCCATGCAGATCGGCGGCAGCCTCGGCACGGCCGTGCTGGGCGCCGTGATGGCGTCCAAGGTCAACAGCGACCTCGCGGGCAACTGGGCGAAGGCCGGGCTGCCGCCGCTGACGCCGGAGCAGGAGCACCAGGCGTCCGAGGCGGTCCAGGTCGGCGTCCCGCCGGTGGCACCGGGCACGCCCGACGCGATCGCCGCGAAGATCACGGGCGTCGCGCACGACACCTTCATCTCCGGCATGAGCGCGGCGTCGCTCGTCGCCGCGGGGGTCGCCGTGGTGGCCGTGCTGGTGGCGTTCCTGACGAAGCGCGGCGAGAACGCGGGCGCGGGCGCGGGCGCCGCGCACATCTGACGGGCATTCGCCTATCAGGGTGAACAGCCCCGTCGAACTCTCCCCTCCGACGGCCTCCGCAGGTCACAGTGGGTCAAGTCCTCCGCAGGGCATGGAGGACGGATGCTGCGGCGCGCTGCCGGAGGGGGGCAGCGCGCAAGCAGCGGGATTAGAGCCCGGCAGCGGGGTACTCGCCACCCCGTACCCGAACCGAACCCCAACCGACTGAGGGTTTACGGGAGTTGATGATGGCGAGCTTCGGACACGGTACGCGCAGGCACCCCCGCTCACGTGGCCGGACGTGGTCACGGACCGGGCCGGATCGCGCGACGCTCGGAGTCATCGGAGTCATCTGCGCGGTCGCCGGATTCTTCGTGCTGGGGATCATCCTCGGCCCCGTGGCGATCGTCTGCGGCTGGCTCGCCATGGGCCGCACGTGGGCGGGCTCCCGCCCCGTCACGGCCGTGGTCGCCTTGGTCCTGGGCGCCATCGACACGCTTCTCGCGGTCATCTGGCTGTCCGGAGCGGCCACGCCGGGCATGGGCATGTTCTGACCCGGCTGGTGTGAGGGAAGGGCCCCGGCGACCGCGCCGGGGCCCTCCTTCCCGTCACTTCACCGACGACTCCGTCACTTCACCGACGTCCCCTTCAGCGCCGCCAGTTCGTCCCGCAGCGCCCGCACCTCGTCCGTCAGTTCCCGTATCGCCTCCGTCTGGCGCCGCTCCTCCACGTCGTCCTTGTCGAACCGGGCGATGAACCACGCCGCGATGTTCGCCGTCACCACACCGAGCAGGGCGATCCCGGACAGCATCAGCCCCACCGCCAGCATCCGCCCCAGCCCGGTGGTCGGCGCGTGATCCCCGTACCCGACGGTCGTCATCGTCGTGAAGGACCACCACACCGCGTCACCCAGCGTCCGGATGTTCCCGTCCGGTGAGTCCCGCTCCACCGACAGCACCGCCAGCGACCCGAACATCAGCAGCCCGACCACCGCGCCGCCGACATACGTCGTGAGCCTTATCTGCGAGGCCATCCGCGCCCGCTGCCCGACGAGCAGCAGCGTCGACACCAGCCGCAGCAGCCTCATCGGCTGGAGCAGCGGCAGCAGCACCGCCCCCAGGTCGAGCCAGTGCGTCCGCACGAACACCAGGCGCTGCTCGGCGAGCGCGAGCCGTATGGCGTAGTCGAGGGCGAACGCGCCCCAGACCACCCACTCCACCGCCGTGCACACGTCCACCACGCCGGCGCTCGCGTCGGGCCGGACGATCGGCACGGCGTAGGCGACGGCGAAAGCCAGGGCCAGGCCGAAGAGCGGGCGCTGTGTGTGCTGTTCCCAACGGAGTTGGGCCGACTGCTGCTGCATGGCCGAATCGTAGAAAACGTGAAGGGGTGGTGTGCCCACGGTGTGTCCGTGAGGCGCACCACCCCTTGACAGGGTCTCGCGCGTTATGCGTCGCCGCCCGCGGCCCCCGGGTCGGCCGCCGACACGTCGAGCAGCTGGTACCGGTCGATGGCCTGCTTGAGCACCGACCGGTCGACCTTGCCCTCACGGGCCAGCTCGGTGAGGACCGCGACCACGATCGACTGCGCGTCGATGTGGAAGAAGCGCCGCGCCGCGCCCCGGGTGTCGGCGAAGCCGAAGCCGTCCGCGCCGAGCGACTGGTACGTCTGCGGCACCCAGCGCGCGATCTGGTCCGGGACCGCGCGCATCCAGTCGGACACGGCCACCACGGGCCCCTGCGCGTCCGCGAGCTTCCGCGTCACGTACGGCACCCGCTGCTCCTCCTCCGGGCGCAGCAGGTTGTGCTCCTCGCAGTCCACGGCCTCGCGCCGCAGCTCGTTCCAGGAGGTCGCCGACCAGACGTCCGCCTTGACGTTCCAGTCGTCGGCCAGGATCTTCTGCGCCTCGATCGCCCAGGGCAGCGCCACGCCGGACGCCAGGATCTGCGCCGGGGTCTGGCCGGCCGTGCCCGCGCTGAAGCGGTAGAGGCCCTTGAGGATGCCCTCGACGTCCACGTTCTCCGGCTCGGCCGGGTGCTGGATGGGCTCGTTGTAGACGGTCAGGTAGTAGAAGACGTCCTCGCCGTGCGGGTGCTCGGGCGAGCTGCCGTACATCCTCCTGAGGCCGTCCTTCACGATGTGCGCGATCTCGAAGCCGAACGCCGGGTCGTACGCCACGCAGCCCGGGTTCGTCGAGGCCAGCAGCTGCGAGTGGCCGTCCGCGTGCTGCAGGCCCTCACCGGTCAGGGTCGTACGGCCGGCGGTCGCGCCCAGGACGAAACCGCGCGCCAGCTGGTCGGCCATCTGCCAGAACTGGTCGCCGGTGCGCTGGAAGCCGAACATCGAGTAGAAGACGTAGACCGGGATCAGCGGCTCGCCGTGCGTGGCGTAGGCCGAGCCGGCGGCGATCAGCGAGGCCGTGCAGCCCGCCTCCGAGATGCCGTCGTGCAGCATCTGGCCGTTCGGCGACTCCTTGTACGCGAGCAGCAGGTCGCGGTCGACCGACTCGTACTGCTGGCCCAGCGGGTTGTAGATCTTCGCGCTCGGGAAGAACGAGTCCATGCCGAACGTGCGGTACTCGTCGGGTGCGATCAGCACGAACCGCTTGCCGATCTCCTTGTCCCGCATGAGGTCCTTGAGGAGCCGGACGAACGCCATCGTCGTCGCGATGGACTGCTGGCCCGAGCCCTTCTTCACGGTCGCGTACGTCTTGTCCTCGGGCAGCGGCAGCGGCTCGGAGCGGACGACACGCGTCGGGACGTAACCGCCGAGGCCCCTGCGGCGGTCGTGCATGTACTGGATCTCCTCCGAGTCCCGGCCCGGGTGGTAGTACGGCGGGACGCCGGACTCCAGCTCCTTGTCGGAGATCGGCAGGTGCAGCCGGTCGCGGAAGCGCTTGAGGTCGTCGACCGTCAGCTTCTTCATCTGGTGCGTGGCGTTGCGGCCCTCGAAGTTCGGGCCCAGCGTCCAGCCCTTGATCGTCTTGGCCAGGATGACCGTCGGCTGGCCCTTGTGCTCCACGGCCGCCTTGTACGCCGCGAAGATCTTCCGGTGGTCGTGACCGCCGCGCCCCAGGTGCAGGATCTGGTCGTCGGTCATGCCCTCGACCATCGCGCGCAGCCGGTGGTCGTCGCCGAAGAAGTGGTCGCGGATGTACGCGCCGGTCTCCGTGGCGTACGTCTGGAACTGGCCGTCCGGCGTGGTGTTCATCTTGTTGACCAGCACGCCGTCGCGGTCCTGGGCGAGCAGCGGGTCCCAGGTGCGGTCCCAGACCAGCTTGATCACGTTCCAACCGGCGCCGCGGAAGATCGACTCCAGCTCCTGGATGATCTTCCCGTTGCCGCGCACCGGGCCGTCGAGCCGCTGGAGGTTGCAGTTGACGACGAACGTGAGGTTGTCCAGGCCCTCGCGGGCGGCGATGGACAGCTGGCCCAGCGACTCCGGCTCGTCCATCTCGCCGTCGCCGAGGAACGCCCACACGTGCGACTTGGAGGTGTCGGCGATCCCGCGCGCCTCCATGTAGCGGTTCATGCGTGCCTGGTAGATCGCGCCGATCGGGCCGAGGCCCATCGACACCGTCGGGAACTCCCAGAAGTCCGGCATCGACCGCGGATGCGGGTACGACGACAGCGCGTACGGCGCCTTGGACTTCTCCTGGCGGAAGCCGTCCAGGTGCTGCTCGCTGAGCCGGTCCAGCAGGAAGGCACGGGCGTAGATGCCCGGCGAGGCGTGGCCCTGGAAGAAGACCTGGTCGCCGCCGTCGCCCTCGTCCTTGCCGCGGAAGAAGTGGTTGAAGCCCACGTCGTAGAGGGAGGCGGAGGACGCGAACGTGGCGATGTGGCCGCCGACGCCGATGCCCGGGCGCTGGGCGCGGGAGACCATCACGGCCGCGTTCCAGCGGGTCGCGTTGAGGATCTTGCGCTCGATCTCCTCGTTGCCCGGGAAGAACGGCTCGCTCTTGGTGGGGATGGTGTTGACGTAGTCCGTGCTGCGCATCTCCGGCACGGCCACGCGCTTCTCGCGGGCCCGCTCGATCAGCCGCAGCATCAGGTAGCGGGCGCGTTCCCGGCCGCGCTCGTCGACGGCGGCGTCGAGGGAGTCGAGCCACTCCTGCGTCTCTTCGGGGTCGAAGTCAGGAACCTGACTCGGAAGGCCGCCAATGATGATCGGATTGCGATCGGATGCGGAAGCCACGCTGTTCCTTACCTGTCAGAGGGCCGTGCGAGGGCCGCTGTTTCGCTGTCGTAGCCGGGCGTCGTCGCTGGGGGCCGCGCCGCTCCCCATGGTCCACCTCGGGGCCGGGAAACGTCATCTCTACCGAGCGGTAACCCGAGTGTGAGATCGACTCCGTGTCGGCTCCGTGACGTATGGGGCGAATACCTTCGAGTCTCGTACCCGCAGACGATTCCCAAACGCCCAAACAGGGCAGAAAGGTGTGGTGTGCGTCACCTCGGACCATGATGGTGTGCCTGGAGTTGCGGTGACACGGCCAGGATCGTCACCGTTTCGGCGGTCTGAACGGCCGGGTACTTGCGCGATCCGCCCCGCCCGTGTGGACTACGGCCAATGCTTCGCGCACGCGCGTGGCTGAGTTATTCCCAAGACATGATCAGGAGGCAACCCGTGAGCGCGACCGCGGACCACGCGGAGGAGCGGACGAACCCTGCCGCCAGGCTGGGGTTCCAGCCCGGGCAGGTGGTCCAGGAGATCGGCTACGACGACGACGTGGATCAGGAGCTCCGCGAGGCCATCGAGGGCGTCATCGAGAGCGACCTGGTGGACGAGGACTACGACGACGTGGCCGACGCCGTTGTGCTGTGGTTCCGTGACGACGACGGCGACCTGACGGATGCGCTGGTGGATGCCACCACGTACATCGAAGAGGGCGGCGCGATCCTGCTCCTGACGCCGAAGACCGGCCGTTCGGGGTATGTCGAGCCGAGCGACATCTCGGAAGCCGCCACGACGGCGGGTCTGACGGCGTCCAAGAGCGTCAGCGTCGGCAAGGACTGGAGCGGCAGCCGGCTGGCGACGCCGAAGGCGGCGAAGTCCAAGCGTTAGTCGTACGGGCGGGGCGGGCCGGCACCGTCGGCCCGCCCACCGGACCGTTTCGGTCCCTGCGTAGGGTGGTCCCACCCGAAAAGCCCCAGGAAGGGACACCCACGACGATGGCGATCCAGGTCGGCGAGAAGGCCCCCGACTTCGAGCTCAAGGACAACCACGGCCGGCCCGTGCGGCTGTCCGACTTCCGCGGTTCCAAGAACGTCGTCCTGCTCTTCTACCCCTTCGCCTTCACCGGCGTGTGCACCGGCGAGCTGTGCGAGCTGCGCGACAACCTGCCGCAGTTCTCCGACCGCGACACCCAGCTGCTCGCCGTCTCCAACGACTCCATCCACACCCTGCGCGTCTTCGCCGAGCAGGAGGGCCTCGAATACCCCCTGCTGTCCGACTTCTGGCCGCACGGCAACGTCTCGCGGGCCTACGGCGTCTTCGACGAGGACAAGGGCTGCGCCGTGCGCGGCACCTTCGTCATCGACAAGGAGGGCGTCGTGCGGTGGACCGTCGTCAACGGCCTGCCGGACGCGCGTGACCTCAACGACTACGTGAAGGCGCTCGACTCCCTGTGACGCCGGTCGGGCGGCATGCGCCCGACACCCGCTGAATTCGGGACTTCAGGGCCTGGGTGAGGCGGGAACCCGTCACTAGGATCGACTCGTTGATCCGACATCCGAGCACAACGGGGCATCCCGCCCCTGGACACCAATGGAGGACTCGTGGGAGTCAGCCTCAGCAAGGGCGGCAACGTATCGCTGACCAAGGAGGCGCCGGGCCTGACCGCGGTCATCGTCGGTCTGGGGTGGGACGTCCGCACCACGACCGGCACCGACTTCGACCTGGACGCCAGCGCGCTGCTGCTGAACAACTCCGGCAAGGTCGCCAGCGACCAGCACTTCATCTTCTTCAACAACCTCAAGAGCCCGGACGGCTCCGTCGAGCACACCGGTGACAACCTCACCGGTGAGGGCGAGGGCGACGACGAGCAGATCAAGGTCGACCTCGCCGGCGTCCCGGCCGACGTCGAGAAGATCGTCTTCCCGGTCTCGATCTACGACGCCGAGACCCGCCAGCAGTCCTTCGGCCAGGTGCGCAACGCGTTCATCCGCGTCGTGAACCAGGCCGGCGGCGCCGAGATCGCCCGGTACGACCTGAGCGAGGACGCCTCCACCGAGACCGCCATGGTCTTCGGTGAGCTCTACCGGCACGGCGCGGAGTGGAAGTTCCGCGCCATCGGCCAGGGCTACGCCTCGGGCCTGCGCGGCATCGCGCAGGACTTCGGCGTGAACGTCTGAGCCGCCCGCAGGGCCCTGGCGACAGGGCCCGTAGGCCTTCCTGTCCGGCGCCGCACGGTTTACGTGCGGCGCCGGACGCGCAAGACCACCTCAGTAAGACCACCCGGGGAGGGACATCAGCATGGGCGTCACACTTGCCAAAGGGGGCAACGTCTCCCTGTCCAAGGCCGCACCCAACCTCACGCAGGTGATGGTCGGGCTCGGCTGGGACGCGCGCTCCACCACCGGAGCGCCCTTCGACCTCGACGCCAGCGCGCTGATGTGCAGCGGCGGCCGCGTGCTCGGGGACGAGTGGTTCGTCTTCTACAACCAGCTCAAGAGCCCGGACGGCTCGGTCGAGCACACCGGTGACAACCTCACGGGCGAGGGCGACGGCGACGACGAGTCGCTGCTGATCGACCTCTCCAAGGTGCCGCCCCACTGCGACAAGATCGTCTTTCCCGTCTCCATCCACATGGCCGACGAGCGCGGCCAGACCTTCGGCCAGGTCAGCAACGCCTTCATCCGCGTGGTGAACCAGGCGGACGGCCAGGAACTCGCCCGCTACGACCTCAGCGAGGACGCCTCCACGGAGACCGCGATGATCTTCGGCGAGGTCTATCGCTACCAGGGCGAATGGAAGTTCAGGGCCGTCGGGCAGGGGTACGCGTCGGGTCTGCGCGGCATCGCCATGGACTTCGGAGTCAACGTCTCATAACGCGATATGAGCAAAATGCAGGGCCTCGTGGGGTGCGGAAGGGGTCCGACTAGACTTCGGCTTCAAAGTTTCGTAAAGCCGGGTACGGCGCGGGGGAGCCCCGTACACACACGATTGGGTAGCCAGTGGTTCTGAAAACCTTCGGGTGGTCGTTCGCGGTCACCGCGCTCGGCCTGGTCGCAGCGGTGCTCTATGGAGGGTGGGCCGCCTTCGGGCTCGTAGCGATCCTGTCCGTCCTCGAGATCTCGCTGTCCTTCGACAACGCGGTGGTCAACGCCGGGATCCTGAAGAAGATGAATGCCTTCTGGCAGAAGATCTTCCTCACGATCGGCATTCTCATCGCCGTCTTCGGCATGCGACTGGTCTTCCCCGTCGTGATCGTCGCGCTCAGTGCCCAGCTGGGCCCGATCGAGGCCGTCGACCTCGCGCTCACCGACAAGGACCAGTACCAGCAGTACGTCACCGACGCCCACCCGTCGATCGCCGCCTTCGGCGGCATGTTCCTGCTGATGATCTTCCTGGACTTCATCTTCGAGGACCGGGACATCAAGTGGCTCGGCTGGCTGGAGCGCCCGCTGGCCAAGCTCGGCAAGGTCGACATGCTGTCGGTCTGCATCGCCCTGATCGTCCTGCTGATCTCCGCGCTCACCTTCGGCGCCAACGCCCACCAGCACGGCGGCACCCACGCCGACAAGGCGGAGACCGTCCTGCTCTCCGGTGTCGCCGGCCTGATCACGTACATGATCGTCGGCGGCCTCTCCGGCTACTTCGAGGACAAGCTCGAAGAGGAGGAGGAGCGCGAGCACGAGGCCGAGGAGAAGGCCGCGCGCGAGGGCAAGCCCAAGTCGGCGGTCCTGCTGGCCGGCAAGGCCGCGTTCTTCATGTTCCTCTACCTCGAGGTCCTGGACGCGTCCTTCTCCTTCGACGGCGTGATCGGCGCCTTCGCCATCACCAACGACATCGTCCTGATGGCCCTCGGCCTCGGCATCGGCGCCATGTACGTCCGGTCGCTGACCGTCTACCTGGTTCGCGAGGGCACCCTCGACGACTACGTCTACCTGGAGCACGGCGCGCACTACGCCATCGGCGCGCTCGCCATGGTCCTCCTCGTCACCATCCAGTACGAGATCAACGAGTTCATCACCGGCTCCATCGGCGTCCTCCTGATCGGCGCCTCGTTCTGGTCCTCCGTCCGCCGCAACCGCGCCATCGCGGCGGCCGAGGGAGAAGCCGGCTCGGACGAGAAGACTGAAATCTCGTCCGGGGTGTGACACCCCTCCGGGAGAGGAACGCTCTGTGCGGGGCGGCCACCGAGGACTCCTCGGGGCCGCCCCGTCGGTCGTCAAGGACCGTGGGCACGGCGATGACCCGCGGTCCGCAAGAGAACCTGGGGGCGGAATGGGCCTGTTCGACGGATTCCGGCGCGGCGATGTGCAGTTCGACTCGGGCAACGCGAACACCAACGCGATCGAGCTGACCAAGCGGCGCGCGCAGATATCCCTCACCAAGCAGGACGCGGCCAACGGCCACCTGCGGGTCAACCTGAGCTGGCGCATGCGCACGTCCGACATCGGCGGCTCGCAGCGCGAGAGCCTGCTGCGGCACCCCTTCAGGGCGCTCAAGCCGCCGGAGGTCATCGGCCACAGCCAGAGCGTCGTCAACGTCGACCTCGACCTGGGCTGCCTGTACGAACTCCAGGACGGCACCAAGGGCGTCGTCCAGCCCCTCGGCGGCTACTTCGGCGACGTCAACGCCCCGCCGTACGTCAAGCTCAGCGGCGACGACCGCTTCGGCTCCGGGTCCGGCGAGACGATGTACATCAACCTGGACCACCGCGACAGCATCAAGCGGCTCCTGGTCTTCGTCTACATCTACGACCAGACACCCGCCTTCGACCGGGCCCACGCCATCGTCACGCTCTACCCGAGCAACGGCCCGCGCATCGAGATCCACCTCGACGAACGCCAGCCGCAGGCCCGCTCCTGCGCCGTCGTCATGATCGAGAAGGTCAAGAACGAGATCATCGTGCGCCGCGAGGCGAAGTTCGTCTACGGCTTCCAGGCGGAGCTGGACCGGCTGTACGGGTGGGGGCTGCAGTGGGGCCGGGGCTACAAGACGAAGGTCTAGGGCCTGTTGTTTGGATCAGGTCGCAGGGAACCGACGGCACCTCATCAGCGCCGGTGAGCGGGGCCTGGTGCGTGCAGCTGCAAGGCGGAGGAGGGCGGCGATGCGGAGCATCGGCAACCGACGACAACGCGGCAGATGCGCGTGCCAGGCCCCGCGTCTGCGAT